>JAQTZZ010000012.1 GCA_028687545.1 Candidatus Wallbacteria bacterium | reverse complement strand
AGCAGGCCTGGGTGGAGTGCTTACTCCAACCGGGCTCGGCACCGCGGTTGAAGAGGGCAAACAGAAAGTGGACGTCAAAGGCAAAACATTTTTACTGGAAACGCCTCTGCGCGCTGATGTGGCGTTACTGAAAGCACATCTCGCAGACAGGGCCGGGAACCTCGTGTTCCGCGGCACAGCCAGGAACTTCAACCCGCTGATGGCCATGGCCGCGGATGTCGTGATCGTGCAGGCCGAGCATCTGGTGGAAACAGGTTCCATCGACCCGGACCAGGTGATGACTCCGGGAATAGTTGTCGACCACATCTACAGCGAGGAGGAGTGAGATGGCAGTAGCACCTGAAAGGGAAAGAATCGCGAAAAGAATAGCCCAGGAATTCAAGGACGGCGATGTGGTCAATCTGGGAATCGGCATGCCGACACTGGTCGGAAATTACGTGCCGAAATGCGTGAATATAATCCTGCAGTCTGAAAACGGCATGATGGGTCTCGGCCCGTCTCCGGAACCTGGCAAGGAAGATCCGGATGTGACCAATGCCGGCTCCCAGCCTGTCACGGTTCTGCCGGGAGGTTCCTTTTTCGACAGCGCCACTTCCTTTGCAATTATCAGGGGCGGCCATGTGGACGCCACGGTCCTCGGATCGCTGGAAGTGGACCAGGAAGGAAACCTTGCCAATTATATGGTCCCTGGAAAACTTACACCCGGTATGGGTGGAGCGATGGACCTGACAGTCGGAGCCCGGCGCGTAATCATTTCCACTGAACATGTCACGAAGAACGGCGATCCGAAAATCCTTAAAAAATGCACTTTGCCGCTTACCGCGAAACGCGAAGTCAACCTGATCGTTTCAGAATTGGCAGTGATGGAAGTTACGGACAAGGGGCTTCTGCTCCGCGAGATCTGGGAAGGCACCACTCTGGAAGAAGTGCGCCGTCTGACAGGGGCTGAACTGATCATTCCGGACAAAATCGGCAGATTCTCCTGAACCTCGATGAAATTCAAGCAGGTCATTTTCCTTTTTTCCTTCCTGCTTCTCGAAGGAGCATTGTTTTTCGGCTGCGGATACTTTTTTTTCATAGACCAGACAGCCCGATTTAAAAATGAAATCATTGGAAGATACGAAACTCTGCTGGAACTTATCGTTTATCAGGTCGAAAACGTCAAAGATGAGCAGAATTTCTTTTTTCTGAAAAAAAGCCTGGAACGGCTTTTAAAGGATGATCCGTACTTTTCCTCATTCACATTGACCGGTTCGGATGGCGGGATCGTAATGCAGGTCGGGGAAGTAACGGTTGAGGTTTCGGACAATCTGGAGTTTTCCAGAGACATCCTGAAAGCCGGGAAAAAAAAGGGGAACTGCCGCATTTCAGTCTTTCTCGGAAATTACAGGCATTACTGCTTGAGTGTGAAATTCAAGCTGACTTTTTATCTTTCTCTGCTTTACTTCCTGGTTTTCCTGCTTGTGCTGAACTATTTTTATTTCGCTTTCCTTCGGCCTGAACGCATATTTGCCAGGTTACTGGGAGAGATCGATCCAGCGAGGGCTTCTGAAACAGAGGACCTGAAGCTTTTTTTTCTATGGAACAGGCTCAAATCACAGCTCGCCATTCTTCTGCGCAGGATCACAGTTAAGGTGGGAGAAGCCGGACTCAGTCATCCGATCACCGGCCTGCCGGGATATTATTACACACAGGCAAAGTTAACCAGGGATCTGAAAAGCGGAACACACGAATATCTCGTGCTTCACTTGATAGGTTTGAATCTGGTCAGCGTAAGCAGCGGTTTCATAGAAGGATATCGATTTCTGGAAGAGCTGGTGACTGAACTTCAGGAAATCCTTCATCTGATTCAGCCTGACGCTTTTCTTGGGCATCTGACTGATACGACTCTGGTGGCAAGAGTAAATCCTGCAACTGTCGACAGCTGCATCGAGCGGGTGCTGAAAGCGGTACAGGACTGGGCTGCTGCCCCCGAAAAACATTGCAAGCTTCAGAAAGACTGGGCCAAGATGATTGTATTTGTGTTTTCTTCAGCAGTGCTGGATCGACAAGAATTAGGGCAGCTGGAGAAACTGTATTTCAGTGCGCTCACAAAATTCAAGCGCAAAAACATCAAGAACAGCGCTTATCGTTATGAAGGGTCTGGCGAATTGATCCTGCTGTATGAGTTAGGAGCCTCAGATGAAAAAAAGCGAACTGATGTCAACCCTTGAGCGTCTGGCAATCCGCCCCTCCAGAAGCAAAGGTCAGAATTTTCTCTGGCAGGACGCCATCTTCGAACGTATCTCAAAAATTGTACCTGACGCGGCGACTGTGATTGAGATCGGAACAGGGCCAGGTGGGCTCACAGAGACTCTGGCAAACCGGTTTTCAAGAGTAATCGGATATGAGATCGACGAAGGACTGTATCGGATTTCGGTTGAGCGATTGTCCGCTCTGGAAAACGTCACCCTGATTCAGGCTGATTTTCTGGAGGCAGATCTGAGCGAATTTTGTGGCAGCGACCTGTCAGTGGTCGGAAATCTACCATTCAGTATTGCCAGCCAGATCATCTTTAAGCTGATTCCCTACCAGTTTCCGATGGTGTTCATGCTGCAGAAGGAGGTCGGCGACAGGCTGCAGGCATTGGTAGGCTCAAAAAATTACAGTTTTTTTACCGCTCTCACTGGATACTACTATGAAGTGAAAAAGCTTTTCCCGGTTGGTCCTGAAAATTTTTATCCTGCCCCGAAAGTCAGCTCCCTGCTCCTCAGTTTCACTCCGCGCCGTCGTGATCCAAAGGATTTCGACAGCTTCAGAGAATTTGTAAAAAAAGCATTCTCCTGCCGGAGAAAGATGCTCTGCAATAACTACAGCGAAGAAGAAAGGGGGAGAGTGGAAAAATCTCTGACTGAGCTTGGAATCAGCCTGAAATCAAGAGCTCAGGAACTGAAACCAGAGCAGCTTTACAAGCTCTTTGAACTGGCAAAAGAACAATTTGTAGGGTTATACCCCATATCATAATACCCTACTGCTGACATAACTTTATCAAGATGTTAGAATTTTTTGAGTTTCACAAGGAGAAAAAGTGGGAAAAAGAATTTTAGGATTTGTCCTGGTTGCAGCAATCGCGATCGCATTAGTACCTGTGATGGGCTGTGGCGGCGGTGGTGGTGACAGCGGTGGTGGAGCCGCTCCGGCAGAACTTGCTTTAAACGGGGTTGCTAATGACGCTTTTCTCAGCTCCGCCAACAATGTAAGCTTTTATTGCTGGGTCAGATACTATGGTCAAAATATAAACATTGCCAGCAGGATCGACTGGGATTCCAATGCTGTGACCAACGGGAAATACAAGGCTTACATTCTTGACAGCAGCATTTACAACAGTCTCCCGCATGTGTTCATGTTCAAATTCACCGAAAACTCCGCCGAGAAGCTCATGCTCAACGTCAAATCCTCGGTTTCAGCCGATGGAAACATGCCCATGACTCCAGCCACCACGATTGCTACACTCCAGGTGCTTGGCCCCAGCATTTCTGTCACTGACATCACTGCCGATCTGATCAGCACCAAGATCCAGGCCGCCCTGACCGACAAATCAGCAAATCTTACAATTATGGCTTTCGCTGCAGCTATCACTGATGCCAAAGCCACAGTTGCCACCCGCATGGGAAGCGGCGACATCGACGACCTGGATGTCGCCAGCGTGAGCGGAGCCTACTCCAATCTTGGCGAGATCATGAAACCTACGATTCTGTCAGCGAATAATGTGATGTCTGAGGTGATCAAGATCGCAGATAAAACTGCCACAGTTGATATCAACGCTCTATCAACTGCAACTGGAATCACTGCCAATACCCTTAATACTACCATCACTACTACCACGCCGATGACCAACACCTACCTCTATGCTACTGCTGCTGTCACCAGGATTAACGGCACTGCAATCACCATGGGATCTCCGGCCGGCGGGAGCGTGGCGGCGGCCTCAACGACCCCTCCTACTTTCAAGCTGCCGCTTTCGACCTCTGATACCGCCACTGCGGTGTTCAGCGCCGAAATCTCGATCACCATGCCGGCCTCGACCTCGGTGACCTCCATTTCAAGCCCGGTCAATCTTACAATCCGGAGTGCAGCCAAGCGAGCGGTGCTCAACCTCTCCTCGATCAGCTACAATGCAACCGGAGGTTTCAGTATCCCGGCCACAGCTGTTGCCACGATCAATATCTTCAACTCATTGACCGCAACCTATCCCTCTACCAGTCTGACTTACACCAATGTCGCTTCCAATACCTTCACAGTAAGCGGCAGCGTGGTGACTGTCAACCTGACCCCTGCCATGGCCAATGCGATCTATGCAGGTGCCGGCAGTGATCTGACAGAGGGCGCAACTTACACCTACACATTGTCCTTCCCCTCAATCAATTTTCTTTATGGGGGTACAACGGATGCGAATATCTTCAACACAGTGACAGGCTCTGTCAGATACAGCAATCTCCAGGCCTGGTATGCTACAGTATCCATTACCAGAATCAACGGAACTGCAGTGACCATGTCCACCCCGTCGAGCAACACTGCAGCCATAATTTCAGGTGTCACACCCGCTTTCAAGCTTCCTCTCTCGACTTCTGATACCACTACAGCGGTGTTCAGCGCTGAGATGGCAGTAACCATGCCGACTTCGCAGACCAGCCTCTCAGTCCCGGTTTCGATTACTATCCAGAGTGCGACCAAGAAAGCAGAAGTCGCTCTTTCTGCACTTAATTACACTTCAGCCGGC
Organism: Candidatus Wallbacteria bacterium; assembly: GCA_028687545.1. Lineage (NCBI taxonomy): Bacteria > Candidatus Walliibacteriota > Candidatus Wallbacteria bacterium. The sequence goes on along the minus strand of JAQTZZ010000012.1, from coordinate 83,555 downwards.
GGATTCAGTGTCCCTGCCGGAGCCATAGCTACAATCAATGGATACAGTTCGTTGACCGCAACCGTTTCCTCCAGCACCCTGTCTTACACCAATGCAGCTTCCAACACTTTCACTGTGAGTTCAGGCATCTTAACGATCAACCTGACCTCAAAAATGGCCAGTGCTGTCTATGCAAGCGGCAATGTCAATCTGACGAGCGGAACGACTTACTCTTATGCAATGTCCTTCCCGGGCAGCACTTTCCTCCTGGGGGGAATTCCGTTCAACACAATCAACGGCTGGGTTAAGTATATCCCTTAACGGGTTGAAAACTGCTTATCATTAAAAAAGGGCTGATTAGTTTCAGCCCTTTTTAATCAACTTCCGGCCGCCATCCAGGTCAATGCAGCCCATACATCCGTTTCAGCTTCACGTCCCCTGTGATCTCGTCTAAAAGCAGCAGGTATTCCTGTGAATCCGGCTTGAATTTATTGAGCTTCCTGGCGAGCTCCGGGAGCTTTTCCATGTATTTCAGCTCCCGGCAGAGTTTCAGGAGTTCGTATGTAGCCTGCTCATCCTGTGGATAGTTGACCAGGTAGTTTTCATATTCCGCCACCGACTTTTGCAGCTCTCCGCGAGACTTGAGAATCCGCGCCATGTAAAGCGAGAATTCAGGGTCTTCTTTTTTGGTTTTGAGATACTTCTTGAATCTGATTTCAGACAGCTTGCGGAACAGGTAATCGTGATCCTGATAGCCTGAAGCATGCAGGTTGCCGCATTCGCGGGCCGCTCTTTCAAATTCTTCGGCCTGGATCAGAAGTTCCAACTTACCGGTTCCTGAGATATTTTCGAGATATCGCGGCAGGTTCAGGGCCAGTTCCGCTTTGCGGCCAAGCCGCTCCAGTCCGAGCACGAGAAAGTGGAAATACTCAAGCCTGCTGCTGCCGCTTTGGATGGACAGTTCCGCAGCTTCAACCAGTGTTTTCCAGTCCTCGTTCCTGACCATTTCCGAGAACAGCTCCGACAGGTCCGGTACTGACTGTTGCTTTAAAAGAACATGCAGATAAGGCAGATGAAATCCGTTTTTTTTCAGAAAAACCAGCAGATTTTCAGTTCCCCTGAAAAACAAGCATCCTTCCTTTTCCAGGTTTTCGAAATCCGCTGATTCGCAGAAAGCTGTGAAGAGAAGCAGGATCGCGCGCTCATTGCCAATCCTGGTGAGGGTTTTAATTTCACCCAGATAACTTGATTTTTCAGGCCTGGATTCGATTATTTCAAGTGCTCTGGTCCATTCCCCGAACTCCATCAGCAGCCCGAGCGTTTCATGGATGAAGCTGTCTTTTCCGTGTTCCAGGAGGAAAATACCCAGATGCGACTGCAGAAGCTTTTTCCCGGCCCGGTCTGCCTCATGATAGAGGAGGCAGGCAATTTCCAGAGTTTCCTGCGGTTCAATCTTGATTGTCGCTGTTATGAAAGCTTCCGACAGTTCCATTTCCAGAAGTTCTGCGGAAAGCTTTTCCAGCTGAGCAGCCTCTCGCAGCAGCAGGGTACCCCATTCCGTCATTTCCTTGGCGTATTTATCGCTGGTATTGTTCTTAAGCAGTGATAAAATCAGCAGCCTTTTCAAATCATGAGGGAAAAACCTGTTCTTTTTCAACTGCAGGATCAGGCTTTCACAGAATCCGGAGTCCTGGTGATTCCTAAAAACGAACCAGAGCAGGTCCGGGATCTCGTTGTAGATTCCGAAATCAAAGAGCGATTGAAGCAGCGAGCGGTAATTTTCCTGGTCAGGGGAAAGAGTTGCCAGTTCACGATAGACAACCGGCAAAAATGGGCTTTTTTCGGGTAACAGTGAACGTTCCAGAAGGCGCAGTTTTTCCTGCAGCTTTTTGCCGGAGCAACCGGTTTCTTTCCAGAATGAGAGCAGCTGGTCGATCCGATTATGTTCACTGAGAATTTTCTCATACTCGTCAGGAGACAGGCATTTTTTCCGCCAGAGATGCTGATACCACGGCTCTGTCAAAGAGAAAAGCAGAGGGGAGAAAAAATCCGCCAATTCACGGAGCATGCCGTCAGGCTTTTCCATCAGCTTCTCTGCAAATTTTTCCGCCAGTCTTGAGAGATGAACGGCTTTATCCTTGTCTATTTCACAGATTTTTCGTGAGAGGATCAGGAAGATGCCTGCATCCTGAACTCTGGACGCAAGTTCCATCAGCAGATGTAAATACTTACCCTTCGCAGGCAGCGCTTCAAGTATCAGAGAGAGATTTTCACCGTCTCCGGTAGAAAAATAATGTTTCAGAGTGCTGATGGCCAGCTTGTGATCATCTGTTTCTCTGACAATTTCCCGGGCCAGGCTGAAATAGGCGGCGGTTTCTCCCTTCTGTTTGAGAAGTTGAAGCTTGAGAGATTTGAGCTGCAGGGTGCTGATGCCAGCATTTTCCACCCGCTCCAGCAGTCCTTCCAGCCTGGGAAGCTGTCCGGATTCAAGCAGATTTTCCGCCTGAACTATGATCTGCTTCTGGTTTCCCTGATTCACAAGCACTTCCAGGTATTGTGACTGCTTGTTACAGTCGTCAGGCCATTTTTCCAGGTAGAACTCCAGCAGCGACATCATGCCTGATAGAGAGTTGCGGATTTCAGCCAGCTGGATCAGTTGATTCAGCTTTGCTTTCAGCTGATTGCCGCTCGGATGGCCCAGACGGGTGAAGAGCTCCAGCATTTCCTGAAAATCTCCGTGTTTCTCCAACAGTTTCAGCAGTTCTTCGGCGATCATCGGCTGGCTGAATGAAGAGAGAAGATCTTTCAAAATCTCGATGGTGCGGGAATCGTCCAGCGATTCCAGGCAGGAGTCCAGCATCAGCTTGAAAGACTGTTGATCCTTTTTCTGCCTGAAGATCCATTCGTGGAATCGATGCAGTGATTCTCCTGCAAGCTGAGATCTGTTACGATGCAATACATCTTCCAGCCCTGGGATGTCCCTCTCTTCAAGCAGCCGTTCAGCCTGCAATTCTACGCTTTCAGTCTTGATTTCCGTGGCATTATCCGGTAGGGACGGGATTTTAGATCCGGCATCAGTCTTTTTTATTTTCTGCTCTTTGGATAATTCAGCCGCAACTTCCTGAATCAAAATCTGCGGCTTTGGAACAGGTGGTTCAGAAGAAATTTCAACACTTAAGCTGGGTTCCTTTTCCAGCTGAATTTCCGGGATTTTTATTTCCAGTTCAACTGTTTCAGCTGGTTTTACCTCCTGAGCCTTTATTTCAACCCTGCTGGCCAGATCTATTTCCGGGATTTCCTTTTTCGCAGGCTTGGGTTCAGGGCGTTTCTTCAGGATTTCCGACGGATTTGGCAGAAAACAATCCATACCGCGCATCAGGATGTCACGTTCGAGGATTTTACGGGACTGCTGCAGTTCCTGAGACAGTTCTTCCTTAGACAAACCGAGAATTTCGAGCAGCGTTCCACCAAGCAGAATTACTGCCGGCAGGTCCGGGTGCAGGCTGATTTTTTTTGTCTTTAAATAAAGATTCCAGTATGTGTCCAGCCAGGGCTGTTCGGAAATTCGACGGCATCCCGCAAGATGACGGAGCAGGAGGGCTTTTTCCTCGAAATTAGTTGCAGCAGCATTGAAATCCTCTTCCGAATAGGCAACACCTGTTCTGTTTGCAAGCACTTTTAACAGTATCAAAGCTTCCCAGGTATCTTTCGGAATGATGGGATTTTTTAGTTGTGCTTCGCAGGACTTATACAGGCACTGGAAAAGGATTTTCCAGATGCCTTCCTCCAGGATTTTTCTCAATTCCGGAATAAAAGGCTCGGGATCAGAGATATCATCAATCAGGAAATGAAGATGAAAATCCAGATCCTGGGAATTGAATTTTTTGGGGTTTCTCATTTTTCTGCACCGTAACCTGGAAAGATTTCACTGAGCAGGTCTTTAATCATCTGCGCCCGGCCCGGATTCTTCTTCTCATAGATCCGGATGAGCTCCTTGTATTCGTCCACTAGAAGGTTGCTTTCACGGACAGCTTCTTTCGGGATTCTGTTTAAAAGATGGAAGGCTTCGTCCTCTCTCTCCAGCCTGATCGCGCAATAGGCCATCATTGCCCTGGCGTCGTTACCCATGGCCTGCTCTGTCCTGGCATACCAGTTCATGGCTTTCCCGTATTCCTTAAGGTTGCTATAGCAGTCACCGAGCTGGAATTTAATCAGATCCTGGTTCGGGGGATTCATTTGCAGAAGTTTCTTCAACCCCCAGATTACCGAGAAAGTGTTTTCTCTGCTGGATTCGAGCAGCGCCTGTAATTGTTCCAGGATTTTTCCCGGTTCATGAGTTTCGATCAGGGTTTCCACTTTTTTCATGATTTCGTGCTGATCTACTATCAGTTCCTGCAGTTCGGAAAATTCAGCGGCCATTGAGGATTTGGCAGCGATTTCCGAAAAAAACATGCATTTAGTATAGGCTTTGTCGATCTGCCCTTCGCAAAGCTCATCCCCGATTATTTCCAGACATTTCTTCATTTCCTTCTGAAGAGTGCTGTCAATTTTCAGGGCGGACTGGAAAGCCTCAAAAGCCTCATCCTGATTCCCGGAAGACTGTAAAATATCACCAATTTTCTGCAGATAACTGGGATTATCCGGTTCTCTGGCTGTGAGCTTTTTATAGTAATTGAGGGCCTGGGAGTTTTTACCGAGATGGAGGTTGATTTCCGCAATTTTCTCCAGGATCATGGTGTCCCCGGGTTCCAGCTTGTTGATTTCATCGAAGAGTTCCTGATTCTGCTCAATTTTCCTGGTCCGCTCATAGTATTCACCGAGAATGGTCAAGATTGCTGCCCTGGCAGTGGAATTTTCGATAGCCTTGAAACGCACGAAAAATTCCATGATTTCCCGAACTTTTTCGTGTTCTTTAAGATAAAGCCTTGAAATCAGCTCGAAAATCCCTCCAGTGTCGCCGTAATTGATCAGAATCAGCAGCCTGGCCCTGGTTTCAAGCGGGAAGACTTCGACTCTGTCGAGTTCAGACAATGCTGTTTCCTGCGGGAGGTCTTTTTTAATTTCCTGGAGCAGCAGATGAAATTCTTCCAGGTCTGAATTTTCGAACTCCCGGGACAGGAGGATTAAAAAAGCCTGCAGTGCGGTTTTATTGTCATAGCCTCGGGTTTTGGCGATGAATTCCATGATCATGCCTCTGCGAAATTTCTGCTCCGGGATAAACCTCTGCAATGAGGACAGACCCAGGAAAGCCTCCTGGAAACGGTACAAGAGCAGATTGGCCTCATAAAGCAGCGATAGTACTGTGTAATTGTCGGGATCGTTCCTGAGCAGGTTTTTGTATTTTTCACAATAAGGCGATTCCAGCTCCGAGAGTTTGGAGATGTATTTTTCCCGTTCGGGTGAGATTGTGATCAGCTTTCTGATGGCAAGGAACTGGATGTAAGGCTGCCCCTGGCTGGATGCCAGCTCTTCAACAATCTCATATTCGGAAGCAGCATTGTCCAGGTTGCCAAGCATTTCGTGAATTAATGCCAGTTCGCGATGAATCAAAAGATCCGATGGCTGCTCTTCCAGAATTTTCTGATAGATTGAGAGAGCTGAATCATAAGATCCACAGGCAATAAATCTCTGTGCAAGGTATTCCGCAACAGGCGGTTTCAATGGGATCTGTCCTTCCGGAAGCTTTGGCATGATGTTAACATAACGCTGGCACCAGTATTCCCGCGATTCGGCTGGAAGCAGCTTGAGGGTCAGGAGGAGAATCACTGCTTTGCAGGCAGTTTCCTTGCATAAATCAGCCTGTTGCTTCCCGGATTGCGCAGCAAGCTGCATGAGGTGCAGGAAATGGACGTGATTTAGCTTTGCCAGGGGGCCTGAAAATTCTCCATCCACCAGCAGTTTTTTCAGAAGCTGGAGGTGAGTGTCCGCCAGATTCTGATCGACTCGTTCCAGGATGGAATTCTGGCGCAGGAAGAGTTCATTCCGGTCCAGCTTCGAATTCTCCAGAATATAGAGTTCGGCTGCCGAATGCAGAAGTTCGAGCTGGACTTCAAGTTCCTTGAAAAAATTTGAGCTGAATCCTGTAAACTCTTCAGGTCCCATGATTCCGGCAGCAGCCAGCCAGAGTTCGGGCAGATATGGAAGAAGCGATTCAGCAGGGGTGACGCATTCCCCGAACAGTTCACTGTAACCATAACGCTTCGGGAATTCCCTGAACAGACTGTAAACCTTGCGGAACGGCGACTGGAAGTCGCCGCTTCTTTTATAGTAATGCAAAAGGGATTTCAGGCTGGCTTCAGTACCGTCCTTTTGAAAGACAAGCTCTTGAAAAGTCACAGCGTGGTCAGGCCGGTCGCGGGCCAGCGACTCAGCGAGCGGCGACAGCATTGCAGCTCCTGATGGAGACAGTTCGCGGCGGACAAGATATTCCCCGATTTCCACCAGTTTGTCCAGGAACATGGCCCTGACATAGGGAGATGTGGAACCATAAGCCTGGCCCATATTCAAAAAAGTCTCCCTGTTCGGATGCCATCTGGCTATCTTGGAAATGGCGTTGATTGTGGAGTCCTGAAGTTTTGTGTCCTGACAATCCAGTTGTTCCGCCAGCAGGGGGATTACCCTGGGATCAAGGGCTTCTCCCAGGGCGAACACTACACTTTCACGAATTTCCGTTTGCGGAACTTTAAGCAGATCTTTAAAGGACCCCAGCATGCTGTCATCTCCGAGTTTCCAGAGAGCCTTGGCTGCATAAGCCCGGACACGGTCATCGGGATCGTGTAAAAAAGGAAGTATCAGCGGGATGATTTTTTTGTCACCGATGAATTCAAGTGCTTCTATCGTGTTGGCTTTGAGCCGGTTGTCTCCGGAATTGAGCATACCCTGCAGGATGGGAATTTCGTCCTGATCTCCAAGCCTGCCCAGCGCTTTGACAAGCGCTGATTTGACGAACGGGTGGAGTTCCGGCTTGTGACAGAGTTCGTGAAGGTGGGAAAGCGCACGCCTGTCGCCGATTATTCCCAGGGACTGGACGACATAGACCAGGACTTTATAAGGTACACAATAGATAATTTCACAGAGGAAAGGAACAACGTCCCTATCCTTGTGTTTCTCAAAGAGATTAACGATTTCATGCTGTTCCTGCTCGGGAAGGTCGAGGAAAGAAGAGCAGATTGAGTCGCGCAGTTTTCTCAGGGCCGACCAGGCGGAATAGCGGATATCCAGTCCACCTTCATTCGCTGCCTGGTACAGGAGTGAAAGAGATGCCCCGGATTTAATTTTAGTAAGTTCTTCCAGCGCTGCGCGTTTTTCCTCAACCGCACCATGTTGGAGGATAAGTTCAAAATTCTTTTCCGGCATGGAAAAATTTCCTCGCAAAAGACTTTTTTACCTATCGGCAGAAATCTCCTCTGTCTTTGACGGACTCCATTTTTGATAAATAAGGTCGATAAGATTTCGGTGAAAAGCTGCGCTCTTCTCGCATTTTTCTTTTTCGCGGTCAGGCTCGGTGCCATGGAACTGCAAGGAGCCAAGGCTTTTGAATTCGACCAGTCCAACCTGGAACAGCCCTGGAGGGAAAGCCTGAATTTCGTGCTGCAGAACGAGATCCCTGATTATTCGATGTATCTGGATTACGACGACAGGAATGAATTGAACAGCGACAGCCTCCGCAGGATCTCGCTGAATTACAAAACAGAGGACAACGCTTTCTGCCTGGGTGACCAGAACTGGGAAGACAACGGAATCTTCGGGCTGAAACTTCCGGTGATGAGGGGTGTGACTGAGCGATACTCCTGGATGCCAGGCCGGGAAATGATGTTTCTGTATTCTGAAGAGAATCGCAACTCAGCCCGGGAGGATTTTTTCGGACAATCGAAGAGGGGGCCCTATCTTTTAAAGAAATCGCCTGTAGTGATGGGGTCGGAACGCGTTTATCTGGACGACCGTCTGCTGATTTCAAACTTTGAATATACACTGGACTATGATAACGGAATGCTGTTCTTCCAGAATGTGATCGCAAGTTTCGAGCGGATCACAGTTTATTACAGAGCAGTCGATAACAGCGAGCGCCAGAGATTTATCGGTACCGGTGGCAGGGCCGGGCAGACCGAGTTCCGGTTTTACGAATCGGGAAAGAGCGGTACTGATGTCGATCAGGAACATCAGCTGACCTGTGCAGAACAGTTCCTGCTCCCTGCTGATTCGGCACTGAATCTGAGATACAATCTCGGGGAAACCGGTGACCACGGAGGAAAAAGCGGATATGCGCTGAATCTTACCAATGGTGAAACGGCAGAACTTGGTTATACTGTAAATTACTATTCTCTCGAACAGGGATTGAAACCTGTCAGCCTCAGCCCTGAAAAAAGGGGTTGTGATCTGAATCTTGTGTCCAGGGGTCTAGTGAAATCTGAACTTTTTCTGAGGAAATACGGCCGCTACGATTTTGGAGAAAGAGAGATGCCATTTGAATCCAGGGGTTTGAAAGTGGGTCGTTCCAGCATGGACTGTGAATACAGGCAGGAAAGTCTGGGAGGAGATCTGACACATTTTTTACGCACAAATTTATACAAGCCTGAGAGCGGGTTCAATTATTTTTCCGGGTTTCTTGGCCGCAACGACACGCTGGAACGTGAATATTATTATGTGATGAGGGATAATTTCAATTTCGGACCTGACAGGCTGTATCTCGAACATTACAGTCTGGGAGGTGTGAGGGAAGAGCACCGTTCCAGCATGGTCGGGGAGAAGTTCCTGGCCGACAACTTGAGTTTCACAGGGAACTACGCCTGGGAAAACCAGGATGGCCTTGGCAATCTGATTTATGATTCAGCCTTGTTCAGGAGGGAAAAATTCGGACGGATTGGTGCCGGATATCTTTCGAATGCCAGGTCAGGCTGCGATGATGGCCCCTATCTTTCAGGCAATTACAGCCTTAAAGAATTTTTCCTGAATGGGAAATACAGCTTCAATGATTATCATGACTTTTTTTCCCGGATGAATTACGGTTTCAAGCGCTGTAAGCTGTATCTGGGGCGCTCAACCCATGCGGGCAGCAGAACGACAGATGCCGGGACTGGATTGAGTTTCCCCTTGTTCGAATTAAAAACTTCATACAGCCTTGTGGAGACAGGATCAGTCTCGAACCTGAGCCTGATGGGAAGCTGTAAAAACACCTGGAACTGGGAGCTTTCCTGGAAGATTTCAGATACTGGAAATGCAGTGGACAACAACATGAGCTTCAGAGTGGAATATTTACTGTTCTAATTGATTAGGTCAATTTATCCTGATAGAATAAAATTATTCAAGTCAGCAATTCAACTACTGCCGATGCAAGGATTTTGAATATTTATGGAGGCAACATGATCCCCTGGCTCTATTTTCTGCAGGACGACGAGCAGCTCCTGATTGAGGGTTTCACCAGACGCTTTACAGTGGAAGGACCTTCAGTGTATCTATCGCTTCCCCTGTATCGTGTGCAGAGACGCAGGGGGATGACTCTCGGCCCCACCGAATATCTCCGCGTGCGCGACAGGCTGACTGGGGAACTGCGCAATGAACTCGGCCCGAAAATGTATTTTCAGAAGGCTAATGACGAGGTACTCAAGCGCTTTGCTGCGATTGCCTTGAAACATAACCAGTTTGTGGTAATCATCGATAAGAGCACCGGTATACTGAGGGTAGCCCGCGGTGAGACACTGGTCTATCTAAGCCCCCACGAGGAGCAGATCGATGGAGTGCGGGAAGGGATCAATGTCGACGAACACACTGCAGTACTGATAAGGGACACAGGCACAGGCAGCCAGCAGCTTCTCACTGAACAGCAGGTCTTTGTGCCAGGCCCCAAACAGGAGATCATGGAAGTGCAGAAACGCATTTTGCTGGAAGATCACGAGACTGTAGTGATCAAGGACAAGACCGGAAAATTTTTGTTCAGGAAAGGCCATGACAAGGAACGTTCCTTTTTCCTCGATCCTTACTGCGGGCTTCTTAAATTCCAGTGGTCATCCGGCATTCACAAGGAACAGCGCAACCTGATCGTGACTCATATCGACATGCGGCCCAAATTCATGTGGTACGAGTTCGGGGCCAGGACCCAGGACAACGTGGAACTGAACATCGGGATTACTTTCTTCTGGCAGATAAGCGATGTGGAGAAGATGGTGCGCACTACCGACGATGTGCCTGGCGACATCTGCTCGCATGCCAGGAGCCAGATCATCCAGTCCGTGTCTCAGGTGACCCTTGAACGGTTCCTCGCGGATTTCAACGCCATTGTGGCTGGTGCTTCACTGCACAGCGAAGATCCTTTCTACCCGGACCGCGGTGTACTGCTCCACGCTGTGGAAGTACGCTCAATCACCTGCAAGGACGAGGCTACCCAGAAGATCCTGCAGGAGATCATCCAGGAAACCACCAACAGGCTGAATATGATCCAGAAGCAGGAAACCTCCAATGAAGTCATGCTCAAGGAAATCAGCGGAAAGATCGAGGCGGAAAAGGTGAAGGGAGAGCTGCTGGAAATTCAGCACGATCATGTGCTGCGGGAATTCAAGACCAAGGGCGAGGCAGAGGCTGAGCGGGTCAGGGTTTTCCTGGAAGGTGTGGGTAAAGATGTTCCTGCAGCAGACAGGATCGGCCTTTTCAACACACTGCGTAAGAAAGAGATACTGGAAAAACTGTCCGAAGGCAAAGCCCAGCTTTTCTTCACTCCGTCTGATGTGGATCTTTCGATTGAGAGCAAGGACAGGTCATTGGGATAAAACTTACCTGGGCTGGATTCGAAAAGTCAGGTAATCAGTAAAGCGCTTCAATTCCTGTGCGATATCCTGCACTGCCTGGAACCTTTCAACAAAGGTGACAGGTCTGTTTGCAAAGTTTTCATATTTCCCATAATATTCTTCAAAAAAAATGGCAGGTGCTGAATGAAAAAGTCTTTTGCGTTCCATTTTATTTTAATATTTTTCCTGTTACTGGTTTTCAAGCTCGCTCCTCTCTCAGCCCTTACTTCACAGATTCCCCTCAAATCCGGCTGGAACCTGATCAGCCTTGGACTGTCACCGGACTGTAGATCCATTGAGGTTGTCTTCAACAGCGTTCCTGATATGAAATATGTGATGGGATTCTTCCGCTATCCTGCAGATGCAGGGACAGAAGGCTTCCGCACCTATATGAATATCGATAATGTACGGGACTTCTCCACTCTCTTGACCATGGACGGATATCACGGCTATTGGGTGTATATGAACAATGTCGCCACTCTGGAAGTTTCAGGAACTGAAATTTCCTCAACTAAGGAAGCAACAGTCAGCACTGGCTGGAATCTGGTGAGCTACTGGCTGAATGATCAGATAAGCCTGCCTACCAGTGAAACACAAGCCAGCACAATGATCGACTCTGTCTTCAATCAGAACGCAGTCAGCGGAATCGTGAAATACATCATGGGATTTTATCGTAATCCTGGAGATGGAGGGAACGAGGGATTCAGGACATTCATGAACAATTCAGCGATCAGTTTCAGCACATTATCCTCGCTCGTTCCCAATCATGGCTACTGGGTCTATATGCAGGGCCAGGGCATACTGAAGTACGGACAGGATGCGTACTGGTGTGACAAGGTGCTGGATCACATCACAGTTTTTCCTTCATCTATCAGCGTGCCTATCGGAGCAAACTACAATCTGGCCGCAATCGTTGTAACCGCATACTACACCGGAAGCATCGAAGCAGGTGCTTACAATCCATCCTGGTCAGTGAAAAGCGGAGAAGGGAGTGTGAACGGCAGCACCTATACCGCGCCATCCAGTTCCGGATCTGCCACTCTTGTCTGCAGCTTCACCAAGAACATTGTGACAAGAACAGCAGAAGTAGCGGTGACGATTGAGGAAGGAGCGCCACAGGCTCCTGTCAATCTGAAATCGCGCAACATTTCCAGCAGCGGATTCATAGTAAGCTGGGATACTGAAGAGAATGCAAGCACTTACAATATTTATAAAAACGGGACTCTTATCCACACTGGAATTACAGGACTTTTGGCCTTTATCAGCGGACTCGTCCCGCACACTCAGTATACGATTCAAGTGGAAGCAGTCAACAGCGGAGGCACAAGCCCTAAAACAACTACACTAGCTGTAACCACTGCTCAGGCGGTCTCAAATAGTTCCCTGCAGGGGAACTGGAATCTCTCTGGTATATACTCTGGAGTTGCATCCGACCAGTGTATGTGGGTTTATGGCTCAATGTCATTCGCCAGCAGCGGTATTGCCACAGTAACCGACGGCCGAGACAGTAATGGGAACGTTTATACAAATCAAGAGTTAGGCATATGTAATCTAGACAGCTCAGGGGACATCACTACTCCAGATCCTGATTCCGATGTTCACGGAGTTCTCTCAGGGGACGGGAAGACTGTAGTGCAGACCCAGGGTGGCGGTGATGACTGCTACGGCATGTGGATATCATTTCTGAAAGAAGCTTCATTCTCATTATCAGATCTTCAGGGGACATGGTATGAGCAAGGTATTATCACAGGAACTCCGCAACAGGAAACAGGCTGCTATTATGCAACAGATGAAGTCGATTCGACCGGTAGAATGACCACACCAGTTGGTATTTACAACATGGGGATTTCCGCGAGCGGAATAGTCACAAGCAGCGATATGCCGTCTTTTCATGGAGTCATGTCAGGCGATAAATCTTTGCTGACAGGCACTTTTGACAATTCGGACAGCAGCAGAGGATTCTGCGCCATCTTGAAAGGCGGGGGAAGTTTCGACAAAGAAGATTTAGCCGGTGCATGGCAGCTCCATGCTGTTCTCACGACAGGCTGGTCTGCATGGTATTATGGGCAAGCGCTGATCGACGGCTACGGGAATCTTATCAATCTCTCGCTCCTCGGCAGTGACGATTATAATTACTCAGGCCAGATCTCAAGCAGCCTTGTCATCTCGCCACAAGGCATCATAACAGCACCAGGAATTCCATCGATTCATGGAGTCATGTCCTCTGATAAAAAGATGATTGTCATGACAGGCAGCAGCACCAGTTACACACATTCCGGCACTGGCGACTGGCTCGGGATCGCTGTAAAAAGGACAATCTCAGGTCCGGTGTATATCTGCACTAACCCTGGCAGTATCACAGTGGGTGCTTCCCAGAGTTATGACCTCAGCAATCTGGCTGTCAACGCTTATTACAGTGACGGCAGCTGCATCAAAACAAACAATGCATCCTGGTCCATAAAGAGCGGCAGCGGAAGCCTGAGCGGGTTGACCTACACAGCCCCAGTCAGCGCAGGAAACGCAGTGCTCGGCTGCAGCTTCACGGAAAACGGGGTGACAAAAACCGCTGAGATAAATCTTACGATAACAGGAATTGGCGTTCATAACGCAGGTGACAGCATGACTTTAACTCTGCCCGGTAGTGTGACCATGGAATTCAAATGGATTCCAGCAGGCAGTTTTACAATGAGCAGTCCCGATTCAGAGCAGTATAGATATTACGACGAGAATCCTCAGCACTCAGTAAGCATCACACAGGGGTTTTGGCTTGGAAAATATGAAGTTACCCAAGCCCAGTGGCTGGCTGTCTCCAGCAGCAATCCCAGTTATTTTCAAGGCGCGAGTTATCCCAATTCCGGTAACCGCCCGGTGGAACAGGTTTCCTGGAATGATTGTCAGATATACATTGCATCTCTCAACAGCATGGGAATAGGAACCTTCAGATTACCCACTGAAGCGGAATGGGAATACGCTTGCCGGGCCGGCAACACTTCTGCTTACTACTGGGGGGAAATCATTGATGGCTCATACTGCTGGTATGACAGTAATAGTGGAGCTCAAACGAACGTTGTGGGTGGGATTCTGCCCAATACCTGGGAGTTGTATGACATGAGCGGAAATGTCATGGAGTGGTGTCAGGATTGGTATGCAGATGATTTTTACAGTTTATCACCCGCAAATGACCCGACTGGACCAGTAACCGGCTCGCTCCGCGTGGTTCGTGGTGGCTGCTGGAGCCTCGGTGTATTTTTCTGCCGGTCCGCGGGTCGCAGCAATACCATACCTAGTGACCGATACAGCGGACTGGGATTGAGGCTGGTCTTCACTCCATAGCAGATGGGTATCTTTGATTCAAGGCTGTTTCTTTATTGTCTGCCTGGCAGCGATCATGGTCAGCCAGGTCGTCTTGCCGAAATAGAACACGTCGAACCACATCCAGTAGAATCTGTTGGCATTGATATAAATATAACCATCCGGATGATTTTTGCTGGTTAAATAAAAGGGACTGTCCTTTTGGGACAGCCCCTTTTTTAATTTAGCTGACGACATGCCTAAGCATGTCTCTGATAATTACAGCTGTTCGTCGATCAGCGGGACAATGCCAGGGCCATACACTGTGAACATGGTCTGACCGCGCAGGGAGGTTCTGACCACTCCTGTTTCGTCCGGTTTCACTGTGACGATGTTCTCGCCCTTGTCGTCATACAGGGTTACTGTAATGTCTTCGGTTCCGCCGCCCAGGATCTGGATCTGAGCGTTGTTTGCGTCACTTGATTTCTGCACCTGGATTTCTCTGGCAGGGGCAAATCTCAGAGCAACTGTACCATCGCCGAAGTAAACCACCTGCTCATTGACCTGGTTGCCTTTGCTGGAATCCTCGACTCCGAACTGCTCCATGGTCTTGAGAATTCCGAACAGGTTGATCACCTGGGCGATCTGGTTCTTCTTACCGCAGATCTGTTCATTGACGATTTCCTTCTGCCAGATGCAGGGTGGATACCAGGCCATGTTGGTGGTGGCCGCAGCCATGCCGATCGTGCCTGCCGGCTTGGCTTTGGTGCCTGTGCGCAGCCAGGCTTCGGCGAAGCAGGTCTGGCCTACAAAAGCTCCATTCACGCAGGCGACATCCCAGATCACAGGCAGTTTCATACCGTTCTGGAGATTGGCGCAGTCGTCATTGGAAAAGCCTGTGGTGACCCACTCAGTGTCACCGCCGTGGCCGCAGTAGTTGATGATGCTAACGCCGCTCTTGCAGGCGTCGAAGATTTTCTGTGTGCTGGCTCCGCTGCCGTCGTAGCATTCGAAAATAGTGGTGAATCCAAGTTTGCCCTGCAGTTCCTTGTTATAAGACTTAATCCTGTCATAGTCGATCATGTTGTCGTCGCCGCCGGCCTGGGAGGAAGCGATACCGAGAGCCTGCTTGTACCATGCCCCGTCTGCTCCCTGCATCGGATTCTGCTCATAGGCTATAGACTTGGCAATGACATAGTCTGCCTGATCTTTGTTTTCAACTGAAATTCTGGAGATGAAGGCATCCTGCACATTGTCGTTGCCGGCAAGTTTGACCAGGCATGCATCTGAATCGGCACTTTCCTGTTTACCCTTAAGGGTGGGGATCTGCTCGGCATCGCCGACCAGGATCACGAAGCAGAGCTTTCCAGCGTCGTATTGTTTCTGAAGGAAAGTCTTGAGTTCATCACCGGTTTTCCCGGCATCAGAAGCTTTTACGACATCGACTGTATAGCCGCATTTGACTTTCCAGTCCTTCAGGGCTTTGACTGAGTCGAGCATGGTGTCGCCGGCAATGATCAGAAGATTCTTCTTCACCGCTGGGACTGATGCACCTTTGGCAACTCTTACAGGTGCCGTGTAATTCATGAATACCTTGGAATAGAGGCCTTCAAAATCGCCGGATGTCGACTGGGAGCGGAAGAAACCTTTGGAAATGCCAATTGGAGTGATGGCGATCTTAAAATTGGAATAGACCTTCAGCTTTTTCTTCTGATTGTCATATTGGAATGGAGTTACTTCCAGTCTTACACCATACTGATCCCTGAAAATGAAAGGCGCGGAAACAGTTACGAGTTCGCTGTCGAGTGGGTACCAGCCTCTGACTTTATAGGAAGGACCAAACTCGTAAGGTACGCTGCTGGGATCCTGATTTCTCATGATCGTACCCCTGGAGGGTACTATTGTATTAGAGTCTTTGATTACAAAACTGGAGTCAACCACCCTGGCTGTAGCTGAGGAACAGGCGGGAAGCGCCACGAAAGCTGTGACTTTTCTCAATTCCGGGTCGCCTTTGGTCATCGTGGGTGAAGTGCCCTCAAGAGATAAGGAAATGCAGTCCTGGCCGTCGATGCTGCGGTCAGTTGCAGCGTAACCCGGCACATTGACTGTGATGATGATTTCTGTCTCAGTGTCCTTGATTACTGATTTAGAAGCTGAATTACTTTTTACCCCTTTATCCAGGGCAATCCATTCAGTGGCGAATGCGCTGGTTGTAATGAAAGCAACCAGTAGCAAAATCCCCAACAGTTTCATACTCTCCTCCTCATGATATTTTTGATACTTACATTATAATAATATCCGAAAATGCGTGTAATTCAAGCTTTATTTTTGCGGCGGAATGCGGCATCGGCTGAGTATATTGACGATAACTATTTCAAGAATGTTATGCCGGAAGTTAGTATGTTAGTATGTTGGTAGGTTGATATGTGAGAAATGCTGCAGTAAGACTTTACAGGAATACAATAACCCTTGAAGAATAAAATTCTGATACCTTATCTCCAGGCACTGCTGGCAGCTGCCCTGTTCGGGGCATCGGCACCTCTTTCAAAACTGCTTCTGGGAGAAGTAGATACAATATTGCTGGCAGCGCTTCTGTATCTTGGTTGTGGAATCGGGGTGCTGATCTTTAAACTGATACGTGGAATAGCGATTCCCAAACAGGAAATCGAAGCCGGATTATCTGCGAAAGATCTGCCCTGGCTGCTTGGTTCAATTCTGGCCGGTGGAGTCGCTGCTCCCATTATCCTGATGTACAGTCTGAAATCCACTCCAGCTGCGACCGCTTCACTTCTGCTCAATTTTGAATGCGTGGCAACTTCAATCCTGGCATTTCTGATTTTCCATGAAGCTGTCGGCAGCCGAATCTGGGCAGGACTTTTTCTGATCACTCTGTCAGGAATTCTTTTAACTCTGAATTTTTCCGGGGAATGGGGTTTTTCGCCTGGTGCGCTTGGGATCATCATCGCCTGCAGCTTATGGGGTCTGGACAACAACTTCACCCGGAACATTTCCGCCAAAGATCCCCTTCTGACTGTAATCTGGAAGGGTTTAGCAGCAGGCAGCACCTCTATGGTGATTTATCTGGCTGCTGCCGGATTCAAAATGCCTCAGATAGGGATGATTGCCTGTTCCCTGACGCTGGGATTTCTGTCCTATGGATTTTCAATCATTCTCTTCATTCTGGCGCTGCGGAATCTTGGAGCTGCCCGCACATCTGCTGTTTTCGGAATCGCCCCTTTCGCCGGAGCCCTGATTTCATTCGCCCTGTTCAATGACCCTCTCAATCTGCTGTTCTGGGTGTCCCTTCCTGTCATGCTGGCAGGAACATACATGCTGCTTTTGGAATCACACGGGCACAGCCATCATCACAAGTGGATGTCGCACGATCACAGACACAGGCATGACGACGGGCATCACGACCACCAGCATGAAGGGGTCGAAACCGGTGACCTGGAACATTCGCATCAGCATCAGCACTCAGAAAACGAACATTCTCATCCTCATACGCCTGATGACCATCACAGGCATGAGCACTGAATAAATAACAGAAGAGAACTTAATTGGGAGCTTCAACGTAAACCAGCCTCGCTCCGTAACTTTTATGTGTATTATCAGAGTTATAGTATCGATAAGCAGAGCGGCTATGACTGGTACTGAGGAGATCATACCAGGAATTGCCACGCATTACATGGGAGCCCCCGCTGGTTTCCCCCTGCGGGTCATCCACAATCTCAGGCATGTCTTTATAATTATCACCATACCAGTCATTGCACCATTCCAGGATATTTCCGATCATGTCATACAAACCCCAGGCATTTGGAAGTTTCAGACCTACATCATGAGTTTGAGAGCTGCTGTTATCGTCAATCCAGCCGTAATTCATGCTCAAAGTTCCCCCCCAGTAATAAGCACTGGCAGTACCAGCCCTGCAGGCATATTCCCATTCCGCTTCAGTAGGTAATCTGAAGGTCCCGCTACCTTTGCTGTTGAGTAATGTAATGAGGGTCTGGCAGTCAGTCCAGGATACCTGTTCTACTGGCCGGTTACCCGAGTTCGGGAAGCTTGTTCCCTGAAAATAACTGGGGTTGCTTCCTCTGACAGCCTGCCACTGGGATTGAGTGATTTCATATTTTCCCAGCCAGTAACCATGATTAATGTTCACAGTGTGCTGCGGGCGTTCGTCACCGCAGCTGTCAGTCTCAGAAGTAGGACTGCCCATCGCAAAGCTCCCGGCAGGGATCCAGACAAATTCCATGCTTACTTCGCCAGTCAAATTCAGAATTTTATTCGTGGTTATATTCAGTGCCGTTGATTTCAAGCCCTTACCTGCTGCGTCCACGGCAGATACCTCCATTGAATAACTTGTTCCAGCAGTAAGTCCGGAAATGAGCTTGGAGTTAGTTTCTGAAGTGCCATAGAAACTTCCGTCTTTGCATATCACATAACTGGCAGCGTCACTCACTGCACTCCAGTTGAGCGTGAAACTGGTGGTTGTCTTGTCGCTGGACAAAAGACCGGTGGGAGCAGGGATACCTGACAGGTCTCCTGCAAGCCGGAATCCGATGTCAACGGTTTTACCGTCAACAGTATTGTCGCAGCGAGCTGCAGAGCGGCAGTCAGCAATTCCTGCACCCCACGAACCTCCCCGCATCACTCTGGTAGTTCCACTTGCTGGTCCCTGTGGATCAGTGGCAGCAGAACTGGTGTAATAACAACCGTCGTACCAGTCATTGCACAGTTCCCAGAGATTTCCGATCATGTCATACAAACCCCAGGCATTGGGCAGTTTCAGGCCCACATCGTGGGTCTGATTACCGGAGTTTTCGGAGTACCACATGTAATTCCCATTAAAATTTGCACCCCAGTAATAGATTGTTGTCATCTTAGCCCGGCAGGCGTATTCCCATTCAGCCTCAGTGGGCAGTCGGAAAGTTCCGACTCCTTTGCTGTTAAGAGTTGCAATGAAAGCCTGGCAGTCGGTCCAGGACACTTGTTCCACCGGCCGATTGCCGGAATTCGGGTAGTTTGTACCCTGGTAACAACTGGGATTGTTGCCGGTCAATGCCTGCCACTGTGATTGGGTTACTTTATATTTTCCCAGCCAGAAACCGCGTGTGATATTCACTGTATGCTGGGGGCGTTCGTCAGTCCAGCTATTCGTATCAGAGACAGGGCTGCCCATTGTAAAGCTGCCGGACGGAATCCAGACGAACTCCATGCTCACTTCACCGCTTAAAACTACATTTTTATTTGTGATCCAGAAGAGCGCTGCAGACTTTGCACCTTCACCAGCAGAATTCACAGCAGATACTTCCATGGTATAGCCTGTTCCTGCCGAAAGTCCTGTGAAGTTCGTAAGGCATGCTTCGGTTGTACCATGCAAGGTTCCGCCCATGTATATCTTGTAACCGGCGGCATAGGGAACTGGATTCCAGGAGAGTGTGAAACCCGTGGTTGTCATGTCAGAGATGGAAAGACCGGCAGGAGTCGCGGGTAAGTCCGGATTAGTGGTCAAGCTTAATCCAGGGGACTTTGCACCTTCTCCGGTCACATTCACTGCAGACACTTCCATGGTATAGCTGGTACTTGCGCTCAAGCCGGTGATGCTCTTTGAGGTTGTTTCAGTCGTGGCGTACAAAGTGCCGCCTTTATAAACATTGTAACAGGCAGCACAGTCCACTGAATTCCAGGCAAGAGTAAAGCTGTTGCTTGTCATGCTGCTCGAGGAAAGCCCACTGGGAGCTGCGGGTAAGTCCGGATTAGTGGTCACGATCAGAGCAGTAGACTTTTCGCTTTCTCCAGTTACATTCACAGCCGTTACTTCCATAGTATAGCTTGTATTTGCGCTCAAGCCGGTGATTACCTTTGAGGTTGTTTCAGTCGTAGCGTACAAAGTGCCGCCTTTAAAAACATTGTAACCGGCTGCACAGCCCACTGAATTCCAGGCAAGAGTAAAGCTGCTGTTTGTCTTGCCGCTAGCGGTAAGACCAGTAGGGGAAGAAGGTAATGCGGCACCTGTTCCATCGTAGTTTAAGCACAGCCTCATTCCGAAGTCATGACCCTGGTAGTCGAAGCTGACGTAATCCCGATTCGCAGAACGCTCGATGAAATCTGAGCAGCTCCATGAGCCACCCCGCACAACCCTGTAGCCGAATTGACCGCTTGCCGGGCCTGGAGGGTCGTCTGCAGGGGATGTACTGTAATAACTGGAAGAATACCAGTCATTGCACCATTCCCAGACATTTCCGCTCATGTCATATAAACCCCAGGCATTCGGAAGTTTCAGGCCTACATCATGCGTCTGATAGCCGCTGGTTTCGTAATAATACCAGCAGTAATCAATGTCCATGCTGCCGCCCCAGTAATATGCTGTTGTTGTCCCTGCTCTGCAGGCATATTCCCATTCCGCTTCGGTGGGAAGCCTGAAGCTGCCTATTTCCTTGCTGTTGAGTGCTGTAATAAAACCCTGGCAGTCGTTCCAGGAAAGTCCATCTACTGGACGACTGGGACCTGAAAAATTACTGGGATTGCTCCCCATGATTCCCTGCCATTGAGCTTGGGTAACCTCATATCTGCTCATCCAGAAACCTGTGATGTTCACTGTATGCTGCGGTCCTTCGTCGGAATGTCTGAGTGTTTCACTCACCGGGCTGCCCATGTTGAAGCTGCCTGCAGGGATCCAGACGAAATCCATAGTCACTTCGCCAGTCAGCGTCACTGTTTTGACTGCTCCTGAACTGGGTTTTATCCCTACGGTCACGCTAAGTTCAGAGGTTTTTGATACAGCGCCTTCCATGTAACTTGCTGTCAGCATTACATTGCCGGTATCTGAGGGAGATGTATAGATATTATTTTCGATTGTGCCTCTACCTGAGCTTTTAATCCAGGTTTCACCTGTGACTTCTCTGCTGCTTCCATCCGAATATGCTGCAATTACCTTGAGGCCAGTCAAATCATAGGAATGTCCAGGGTCCAGATAAATCATGGATGGTGTAAGAACAATGGAAGTCAATTCTTTTCCATTGTTGACTGTAAACATTCCTGATTCCCCGGCACTGCCTTCATTTTTTCCGTCGTTCGGGATAATTTTCACCCTTACCCTGTTCTGGGTGTCTGCGATGTCTTGATTGGAATTCCAGGTAACTGTTTTACCTGATCCGGGCAGGATCCCTTCCAGAGTTCCATCCACATGCACTGAACCTGTATAGGAATAACCGTCGTCTATGGAATAAAAAACCCGCACGCTGCAGGTGTCGTTGTCAGGATCAGAAAGACTGTAACTGATCGTGATCCCGCCTGAAGTACCGGTAACTTCCACACTCGCGATCCAGGGGGGATTGTTGGCTGTTGTCAAAGCCGCGTAACCCGAATCGCAATCACTGAGCAGGCTTGTTTCACCGGAATTATTGATGGCTTTTACCTTGTAAAAATATAAAATCCCTGCCCCCACGGTTGGATCGTCATATCTGGTTTCAGTCAGCTGGGGTGAGAGAGCCAGATATGTTCCTGTGGACGAGTCCGCACGGAAAACCTGGTAACAGGCTGCTCCAGTAACAATATTCCAGGTTACCCTGACTTCAGTGGTGTAGGCAGCGTCGCTGGCATTTATCCAGCTCGGCGCGGCAAGGGCTGACGCGGTAAGTCCGTATTGCAGCAGGCCTTCATTCAGCATATACATCCAGTATCCCAATTTAGGGGTCAGTTCTTTCAATGTACTGAAGTTGAGAGCGCTGGTGTTCATAAACGTCCGGAACCCTTCTGTTCCTCCGTCCGGCGGGAAACGATAGAATCCCATCACATATTTCACTTCACCACTGACAGCGGTGCTTCCAAAGATGGAATCAATGGTCGTATTTGCCTGGCCTTGATACGTTGGAAGGGCGTTCGTGGAATCCAGCCAGTAACCCACCAGGTTCCAGCCCTGGCTCATGGTGCGAGACGAGTTGTCTGCCACCCTTATTCCGCTCAATTCAAGGGTATCATCTCCGGTCATATAGACCCAGTATCCATGATAAGCATCAAGATCAGTCAGAGTACTGTAAGCTTTTAATCCGGGCAGATTCATAAAAGTACGGAATCCCTCACTGCCGTTGTCGGCAGGATTGCGAAAGAAACCCATCACATATCTCATTCTGTCAATGCCTGAAAAAAGTGTTTCAATTGAATCAGTATCAGGGATCAGTCCAAGGCTCACCAGGTTCCAGCCGGTTTTCAAGGGAATCGACCTGGTCATCCCGGCTGCTGCGGAGATGTTCTTTTCCAGGATTTCCATATTACTGAAGGGCAAAGTCCCTGAAACATGAGCACCGTTTACGAATAAAGCGACATTATCAGCATTGTTGCATCCTTCGTCTGTGGCTGTTTCAGGGTCGTCACCTACAATCGGCATTGTGCCGTAACGTCCGGCTTGATTAACAGTGAATTGCCCGCAAAGTATGCCCTGCGGGTCTTTGGCAGTTACCACATCTCCAGGGATCACAGCTTCCAGCGTGCCGTCTCCGTCGTGGTCGACTTCTGCAGTACCGTAGATATTCATACCAAGATTGGACAATCTGGTTTGCGGAATCGGGGAGACTGGGATCATTATTCCGTTCTGGTCTTGATCATTTACAATGAGCTGCAACGATCCAGGATAATATCCGCCTTTGTAAGCCATGAGCATATAAATGCCTGAAGAAATGCCGGTTAGAGTGAAATTCCCATTGGAATCCGCAGTTGCTTCCTTGATGATTGAACTCGTTTTCCAGAGCTTAACCCTGGCTCCGGCAAGACCGCCTGCAGAACCTGAGACAGACACACCTGCCATCACTGAAGTAAGCATGATCATCAGAAGAACGATTGAAATTCTAGATATGAAACACATGGTCAGCTCCCTGTATTTAGTCCTGCTTTTACTGGATATGATTATATCAGATATTGCGGGATTATAAAATTCGTTCAAAATTCAAGCACTTTGCGCACTTCATTTGCTCTGCAGCGGAATCTCGGTCATAATGTTGATGTGATGAATGGAAAATGCGTGTTTTTATTTCTGGGACTGATTTTAGCTGAAACAGTATCTTTTGCCGCTTCCACAGGAGAAATTATTTCGATCACTATCGGAGGAAGCGTGAAAATGGAGTTCGTCTATGTGCCGCCTGGAGAATTCACGATGGGTTCACCTGATTTTCAGGGCATTCCTGATGAGCACCCTCAGGTCAGAGTGAGAATCGGCAAGGGATTTTATCTCGGAAAACACGAAGTTAACCAGGAACAATGGCAAGCCGTGATGGGAGACAACCCTTCCAAGATCAAGTCTCCAAAATTGCCCGTGGATACCGTATCCTGGGATGAATGCCAGGTGTTCCTGGGAAAATTGAATGACAAGGGGCCGATCAGATTCAGGCTGCCTACAGAGGCTGAATGGGAATACGCCTGCCGAGCAGGCAGTGATCTCCGTTTTTTCTGGGGCAGGTTCATGGATGGGGAATACATGTGGTACGCCGGAAACAGCGGGCAACGCAGTCATGAGGTGGGGTTGAAGAAACCCAATTCCTGGGGACTGTATGACATGATCGGGAATGTTTATGAATGGTGCCAGGACTGGTATGATGAGAGTTATTATCAGAGAATCGTGAATACGAACAGGCCGGTCCTTAATCCGATAAATGTGACTCCAGGGAAGAAAAAAGTGCTCAGAGGCGGTTCCAGCTTCACACAGGAAGAAGAACTTTTAGGCAGCGCCTGCCGTTTCAGCAATCTTCCAGGTTTCTGCTATTTTCTCAATGGATTACGGGTGGAATACGCTCCAAAAGGATTCAATTGAGGTCAATTATATCCCCGATCACTTCGTTGCTGGTGAAGAAGTAATCAGGATTCAGCCTGATCCTTTCCCCGTCTTCCACGATCACTCCCATTTTATTCCAATAGGAAATCCTTTCCAGCACATACTCTTTTTGACTGTCCTTTATTGTGGAAAGCACTCTCAGGGACACACCTTCGTTCTTTCTCAGTCCCATCATCAGAGTTTCCCTGGCATTCAGTGTCTCATCCAGAGTCTCGGAAAACTCCATTGCTCTTCTGCCTTCCTGCAGGCACGACAGATAGCGGCTGAGGTCTGAACTGTTTTTATAGCGCAGGTTGTCGATGCGGCCAAAAGCGCCGGAGCCGATGCCCAGATATTCTCCGTTGTTGAAATAGACCAGATTATGCCGTGATTCATGACCAGGGCTCGCGAAATTGGAGATTTCATACTGCTGATATCCGTGCGAGGCCAGCAGACCTCTAAGAGCATGATAGATTTCCGCCTGAATTTCGTCTATTGGCAATTTAAGTTCCCCACTGTTCATTTTCTCCTGGAAAACTGTACCTGGCTTGATTTCCAGAAGATAGAGGGAAAAATGGTCTGGAGGAGTGGAGCCGATGATTTCAGTGATTTCCCTGACCGACTTTTCCACTGTGTCACCCGGGATTCCGTAAATGAAGTCAAGGCTCAGGGAAATTCCCGTGCTGCGCAGGTCATGATACTTGTCTGTCCAGAGCTGGAAGGAATTTTCATTTCTGCCCAGGGTTTTCAGCATCTCCGGAGCCCTGCGCTGCAGACCCAGGGACAGCCTGTTGATTCCAGTTGAACTGAGTATTTCAGGCTGGAACTTGACCAGATGTTCTGGATTGGCTTCCAGAGTCACTTCCGCGTCTTCGGCCACGCGCAGGCGGTTGCGGACAGATGCGAGCAATGAATTGAGCTCAGCAGGAGAAAGCTGAGTGGGGGTGCCGCCGCCAAGATAAACCGTATTCACCGCAGTATGCTCGAACAGGATAAGCTCTTCTGACAATGCCTCCAGATACCTGGGGATTATGTCCTGGGCAGGGTATGCCTGGGAATTGAGAAAAAGTCGCAGTAAGGGCATTTTCTGGCACAGAAAGGAAAATGAATATAGAGCGCCTTAGGAATCATGGCGTAGTTTTTTTCTCATGAAAATCGAGCTGAAGGAATACAGAACTGTACGGATAGAGTTCCAATCCAGAGGCTGCAGGTAAAGCAGCCTTAACCCTGAGCACAGTTCGGAAAATTTCCTGCCATAGCTTCGGTAGAGGAAAACCTGGGAATTGAGCGCTTCTCTTTTCTTTTCCAGGTCCCTGCTTTTTTCCAGGAGCAGGTAACAGGATCTCGCTCTGGCGAAGTGCCCTGCTTTCAGGAATATCCCGCCTGCCTCTCTGCAGTAGTCTTCGTCCGTAAATTCCGGCTGTGAGGAGAGGAACCTGGCTGCAACGAAAATTTTTCCTGTCAGCCATAAAGCCGAAAGCAGCGGCCTGATCTGGCCATACTCACCGGCCTGGCCGAAACCCTCGTAAAGCGCGATCAGCTCTTCCAGGCGGCCTGATTTCAGAAGCAGGGAAGCCCGCCTCTCAAAATTTTCCGGGTCCTGGATTTTTTTCAGATGCCTGTATGCCTGGTAAAATTTGCCTGCAGCTTCCAGGATATCAGCAGCCCTGAGCTGAAAATCACTTTTATTCAATTTTTTCAGATGAAGCAGGGCTTCTGCGTAATTTCCAAGATTCTGATGTTGAAGGGAGAGGTATTCCTGCAGGCGCAGTTTGAAACTCTCCCTGAGTTCAGCCGGTAGAGTCTCGTCCATGCTGAGTTCAGACCAGGCCAGTTTCAGCTTGTCTGTTTCTCCAAGCTGCCTGTATATTTCGGCAAGTGTCATGAGCAGGCTGGAGTCAGATCCGTTTTCCAGAAACCATTCTCCGATTCCGCAGGCTTCCTTAAGCCTTCCCAGCCTGGTAAGGCTTTCAGTCAGGATTTTCACGTCTTCTGCACTCAGTTCCCCTGCCTGCTGCAGCAGAGTCACTGTCTCCTCATATTTTCCGGATTTAAATCTGAGACCTGCCAGGATGGAAATTGCTTTCTGGTCCGAACTTCGGGAAAGAAGGTGGGAATACAGGGCTTCCACCCTGTCTTCCTGATGCAGGCTCAGATAATACTCCTGCAATCTAAGGGCAAGTGCAAGAGTCGGGGCAAGTTCAAACACCCTCTCCAGGCGCAGGTGATATTCACTGTCAGTCAGTTTTTCAGGATCAGACTGATAGGAAAATTTTTTCTCAAAGGCGGATTCCACTGATTCGTCCCTGAAAAATGAAGTGGAGAAATTGTCGCAGAAAAAGCAGAGCGGATATCCTGATGGATCAGACTCCAGATGCGCCATTCTGAGCCGTTCCGCAGCTTCCCCGTGCCAGAGGGAGGCAAACGAATCCCTGCTGAGGTTCCCCAGCTGCAATGTCAGCCCATTGTCCCTGCAGCAGACAGTCAGGCTGCCGTCCACATGCACTGTGGGATAAAGAAATGGCGAAATGCAGGGGGGCCGGTTCCTGTATAAATAAAGATCAGTCCTGACTTTTTTGTAAAAGGGGAGATCAACGATTTCATGATCAGGAAGAATCTCGTATGATTCGGGGTAAAACTGCCTGTCAGCCGGAAATCTGGACAGCAGATCCCTGGCTGAATTGAAGCGGCGGCTGGACTGCTCCTGAGGCGAAAGCCTGGCTTCCCTGACTATGATGGAATTGTCGCTGGAGTGATTGATTTCGAATCCAAGCGACCAGTTCTGCTTCAGCTTTTCCAGATAGCTTCTGAAATGGAAATAGAAATCAGGGACTTGCTGCTCGTTTTCCGGGAGCACCAGGAACTGGAAAGCAGCATGCAGCCTGGGCCCTATGGCCAGTTCAGCTTTGCGCTTCAGGAAATATTTCGCATTGTCAAAGGCAGCCTTGAAATGATCGGCCTTTTTGATGCTCAGATATGTTTCCTGGCTCATGGCGTCCAGAGAGAAGACTACAGAAACTTTCTTCTTCCAGTCCCTGATTATTTCCATGAATCTGTCTATTTTCTGCTGATCGAACAGCACTCCATTGGTGTTGAAAGTGAGCACCCTGAAAAAATTACGCTTCCTGTCAAAATTCCTGATGGTTTCTATGAAATGCAGGAAATCAGGATGCAGGAGCGGCTCTCCGACCCAGCAGAGCATCAGGTTGTCGAAATCCTGGTCTTGGCAATTCTGCAGGATGTCTTCAAAGACCTGCCTGGGCATGTCCCCTGCCAGAGGCACGCCGCAGGCTTCCCTGTCCTGCAGCACTGAAGGCCTGCACATGTAGCAGGTCAGGTTGCAGCGGTCAGTGATGCCGATCTGCAGGTTGGGAAGTACCTGTAATTTCATTAGGAGAAGATAGCATTTAAAGGTGTTTGATTCAACCCGAACAAATATCCAGAATGGCTATGTAGTCGTATTCTCCAGCACAGGCAGGCCGGTCGGCTCTTCTTTCATTTCATATGTCCGGCCGCATTCTTCCCAGTCGCCTATCCAGAGGCCGCCGAGGTACTTGGCTGCCCTGTAAAGCCTGAACCAGACTTTGTCGTTTTCGTATTTCACGCGGCAGGTGGTGCGGATGGTTTCCTTCATTGTGACTTCGCATTCCACTACTTCCTTGATGTTGCCGCCGACATTCATGCTCACAGGTGAACCTACTTTTTTTACAGTTCCGCTTTTGAAATTGGCAGTCAGGGAAACTTCCATCATCATGTAGTAACGAGTACTCTTTTCGAAAGTCTCTTCGATCTGTTTCCAGAAAGTATTGACCACTTCTCTGGAAAGCTCTTCACCCTTTCGATAGACATAGCCTGAATCGGCATATCCATAGCCAGGGAACAGAGTGCCTGTCTGTTCACGGCCGGCTTTTTTGAATTCGATGATCCGGTCAGCGATCAGGTTGAGCGGTGCGCGCTTTTCAAGGCATTCGTGGATGTCAGGCCTGTTGTAAAAGCTCACGAATTGATCGTAGGTTGAGGAATCCCCTTTTTCCAGGTCTGAGATGATTGCGCCGGAGATCGAGTCTGCTTCTGCGTTGAGGGAATCGAGGGTTTTCTCGATCTCAGCCTGCGGCTTCTGCTGGTACAGCATTTCCGTGTAGCCGAAACAATGATCGATAAAAGTGAATACTTTAGTGTCTAGTGTGCTGTCTGCTGAAAAAACCGGGGTAAAAAGAAAAATGACTGCTAAGAGCAGAACCGTAGCCTTGTTCATCCTTATCCTCCATACTGCAACACAAAATACTACTAATACATCTTATACACTGCGGTTCAATTAAAATTATATCCGGCTGCGAAAAATAAATCAAGAAAAATTTGCACGGATTTCTGATTGTGAGAATATCAAGTGTCACAGCCATCAGGTCACAGAACCTTAAAATTGACGCCGTCCAGGAAAAATGCTAACTTGTTTTAATGGACAGCAAGAAGCTTTCTGCCTGTATTTCTACTTACCTCGCATTCGGGGGATTCCTGCTTTTGATGGCTTTCCTCAACTCGGACATCGCTGTTTCCCCATTGCTGTATTTTTTCCTGATCATTCCCCTTGTTTTGTGCTCCAGATACTTCCATAGAAAAGGTTTCAGCAACGCGCTCATCATCAATGCATTGATTTCGCTGAATGCGATTACGATTTATTTTTCCTTTGATAAAACCGGTACAGGTGACACGGTCTGGTACAATTCATTCCAGTGTCTGGCTAAAAAGGAAATCTGGCTGGAAAAACCTGGTCTGCTGACGATTTACATCATCTTCTTCGCTGTCGGATACATCACTTACCGCGTGGCTGTCGAAGCTGAGGAAAACCGCTTGTCGTCCAACAGCAAGGCCTCCAGCGAAAGACTCCTCAAAAGCGAGATGCAGAAACTGGAGGATGTCAACAAACAGATTGCCGGGCAGATCAAGGTCTTGTCCGACGACGCCAAGAACGCCAGAGTCAAGCTGACTGTCAGGATTGAGAATCTGAAAAACATCACTACCAGCATTGTCAAATCACTAAACACTCCGGAAGTAATCACCCAGGTATTGAATGCCTGCAAGTCTCTGTTGGCGGCTGACAAGGCTGCAGTATTCCTCGAAGCTAAAAATGCCAATGCCCTGGAACTCGGAGACTGCTTTGGATATGAGCCAGGCAGGATCAAATTCATCGATAAGAATCAGGGTATGGTGAAATGGGTAATTGAGAATAAAAAGATGGTCACCACAGATGATATCCGCCGGAATTACCAGCTGGCTGACCTGCTCAAGGCCGACAAGTTCCCGATGACTGTCTGCTCACCTCTGTTTTTCGGCAAGGACAAAGTGGGGGGCATTCTGGCCTTTGAACGCGTCAAGGCAGTTTCAGAGGAACCTCAGGCAGAGAAGAAGAAAGAATTGAAAAAAGGAGATTCCGGACCTGAACCTGAACTTTCTGAAGACGACCTGCGCATGATCGGAATTCTTACGGACGTAGCTTCTCTCGCCATCCAGAACGCCACCTTCCACGAAAAATCCCTGACCATGGCTGACCAGCCCTTTGACAAGATCGAGGACCCTGAAGTCAAAAAAGAGAAAATGTACAAGATCGGGAAAACATACGAAGAGAATGAAATGTATGATGGAGCGATTGAGATCTATGAAGCGATCATGAAGATCGACCCCAACTACCGCGACATCCCGAAGAAGCTCAACAGACTGCGCGATTTGCTGGCCATCCAGATGGAATATAAAAACATGAATCTGTCCGAAGGCCTGAATAAGAAGTTCAAAAATTTCCAGAAGATAGGCATCGGGGGAATGGGAATCGTATACAAGGCTCTTGACCTCGCACGCAATCAGACAGTAGCCATCAAGGTGATCGCTGAGAAGTACAGGAACAATCAGAAGACCATCCGCCGCTTCATCAAGCGCGACGGTCTGGCTGCCAAAAGGCTCGACCATCCCGGCATCGTCAAGGTCTTCGAGGTGGTGGAAGGCGACATGCCCTACATTGTGATGGAATATGTCGAGGGTGAAAGCTTCAGAAAGATCCTGGACCGCCTTGGCCGGATCCAGCCGCTGTATGTCAAGCGGATTGCGCTCCAGGTGGGTGAAGCACTGGCATATGCCCACAGCAACAACATCATCCACAGGGATATCAAACCCGACAACATCATGCTGCATCAGAACCGCATCATCAAAATCATGGATTTCGGCCTGGCCAAGATTCTGGATGTTTCCTCAATGACCGAAACAGGCGAGGTGTTCGGCACTCTATATTATATGCCTCCAGAGCAGCTGAGAGGAGGCGAAATCACTGAAGGTACAGACATCTATGCGCTGGGAGTGACGCTCTACGAATTCCTGACTGGAACTTTGCCTTTCAAGGGTAACAATCCTGAGCAGGTGATGTACAAGATTTTCAACACACTGCCGCCGCCGCCGTCCAAAATCGTACCTGAACTTCCACCTGAACTGGACCGGATCGTGATGAAGGCAATTGAAAAAGAAGTTGACAAACGCTACCAGAGCGCTTATGAATTAATTGACGACTGCAAGGTATTGAAACTTAAAAACATAATTTAGAAGCTGTTAAAATCCGAGCCCCGCGGAAAGTTATGGCGGGACAAGAAACTCTAACATGGCAGGCATGTAAGAGCTTCTAAGCGAAGCGAGGATTTGTTACAGCTTCTTAACCCCAGAGGCGAAGCCGAGTGGGGTTTGAACTTAGTAACGGGGGAGCAATGAAAATCACTGACAAAGACAAGAATTTCCTGATGCGCTACCTGAACCTCAACGAACCCGATCTCCAGAAACTGTTTGATCATCTCAAAAGTCTGCCTGAAGACGGAGACCATAACCGCGAAGAATATGTGGCGGAACTCTGCAACAATCTGCCGGGCCGGGATGCCTATGAAATCAAGAAGATACTTCTGCACAGGCTGTTCGAGTAAGAAAAATGAACCCATCCGATAGACACCCGCAGACAGGCTTGCGGGTGTCTTTTCTTTTTAGTTCAGTTCCGCCTGGATCTGGAAGTCCCCGTTTTCCACTTCAGCATCAAGGCGGTATGGCGCGATGATCAGCTTGACCACGTTTTTTCCGAATTCCGGGATCGCAACACTCCAGCCGGTTCCGGATTTCTGTTCGACAGAGCTGGAGCCGTTTCTGCTGATCAGGATTATTTTCACCGGGTATTTATAGATTGAACTCCATTTGAGATTAAGGGTCTTCACCCTGACCGGTTCGAACAGGACATAACTTGCGCCGAGATAGTTAGGCTGCCCTACCTGGAACTGATAATTCACCGGGTACGAGGAAAATTTATTGGTGGGAAACATGGCGGGATAGCGTTTACCTTCCGTGAATTTTTCGTCCTTCAGATATAGCGCAGTTACATAATCTCCAAAAAATATCTTGAAATTCTCACCGATGGAATTGGCAAGTGCAGTAACCGGGTCATGATCAACCGCGAACTGCTCCCACAACTTGCGCACAGCTGCAGCTCCGCGCTGTTCAGACAGGAACCTGTCGAAAACACAGCCGCCGTAACTGTACTTGATCAGGCCGTAATGGGGATTCAGGAAAGGCGAGTCTGTTTCCTGCAGGTAATGGATGTAATCATTGACTTCAGTGTAGAAGAAGTCTTCAGCCCAGACAGCCGTAGATTCGGCGAACCAGAGCGGTGAATTGAATTTGAAACCGCCATACATGGCGCAGCTGGCATGAAAGAGTTCATGGGCAGCTGTGACCTCGATCCGTCCGAGTTGTTTATCCTGCAGGTCATTGTCAGTGTAATTTCCGGCAAAGTCATTCTCGATTTCCATGAAGGTGGTGTAATACTTGTCCTCGCCTGGAACGCTGAAATCCGGAGTGGTAGCTCCATAATTCTGTTCGCCCAGCTCTTTGAGATAGACCGTATACGGCAATTTTGGCGATTTCATAACCAGGGTGTTTCTGAGCACGTTAAGAGAGTTTTCCAGGCATTTTCCCACTGTGACCGCGTATTTTGGATAGTTCTTCCCGTCCGGGGCTTTTTCAGTGACATCAGGCTGAAAAATGGAATGCCTGCCGCCGATCGTGTAATTGATCACGAAATTTTCGGTGGTATACTGGAATTCCTGGATCTCCACTGTGTTCCCTTCGCGTGTAAGGCGATATGTATTACCTTTCTGCAGGGCGATAATATTAGACTGGGTTTCCGGCGAGAGATTGTTCCAGACCGCTGAGACTGCAGCGAAATATTCGGTGGCATCCTTGCCCCTTTTTTTCGGCATAAAGCTTCTGTCTGCCAGCCCGTATAATGCTTTGATCATGTTCACGAATTTTTCCTGCTCGACTGGCGGCAGATAACGGCCATCGACTGCAGAAACATCGATCTTTTTCAGGCTGGACCTCAAAAAAGCTATTTTATTGAACTTGTCCGGAAAGTCAGATGTGGCGAGTTTGACGATCAGATTTTCAAGCGGGGTTTTGAGATAGCCTAGATTGGAAGCTGAAGTTTCGCGCAGAAAGTCCTTGAGCACTTCGAAATTTCCATTGTTCGCTGAGATGAATTCTACTAATTCCTGGCCTTTCTGTTCGAGCATTCCGGCGACTGCGTCGCTCGAACGGGGCGTATTCTGGTCTTGCCATTGCAGATTTTCCAGAGATGAGATTGATTCGTAATACAGGGTTCTATACTCAGACAGCATGTCCTGGAACTGAGTGGCGGAAATCGCGAAGGCTGGCAGCAGGAAAAAAAGCAGAATCTGTTTCATGAATCTACCTCTCAGGATTTTCAGGCAAGATTAATAATTCAATTATAGCCGGAACAGGTGGATGTTCAAGAAAAATTCCTGATTCCAGGAAAATGATTCATCAAAAAATCATTCCGATTGAATTGTGAGACTGAAGCTAATTTATTGCTGCTGACAGTTTGATGCAGTGAGGAAATCCTTCAGAAATTCGTCCCACTCTGTCTCGGCAGCGAAATCTGTATTCAGATAATCCTTGAGAAGTGAGGATTTATCACATTTAGTGAAAATGCTGAGTCCGTGACCGACATTAGCCTCTTTTCCAGCGTCCTGAGAAGTCTTAAAATACACAACGGTTCTTTCCAGAGCAGTCCGAACATTCCAGGCCGCAGTTCTGATGTTGCTGGAAGCAGCGTTATTGTAAAAAAGCCCGCACAAGTCATCAATATCAGCATACATCGGCTGAGCATAACTGGTATAGTTCTGAGCCTCCTTCATGGCTTTGCTGATTGCTGCCAGATCGGTTTTCAGGTCTACACGGAGTGCATGTGAGAGAACATTAAGTGACCCTACGAGTGAAGATTCCCCGCCGAGATAGAAGCGGGAACAATCGATCAGGCTGACGATAAAGCCGGGAGCATAGCTAGTCACACCATTCAAGGAATCGTTAGTCATAGACTGGCTGGTTACTAATTCAAAGTAACCGTCGACGATCCGCTTCCCGATCTCTGCGCCTGTGATCTGAGGATTTTTGTTGATGTCAGGGAATTGCTGGGCCAGTAAAAATGAAAGCCCTCCGCGTACGACAGCTTCGGAGGCTACGATATACTCTACATTGCGAGAAAACTGGTTGATGGCTTCCACATTACCCATCAGGCAGGCGTTTAGAACTATTAAACTGACTTTTCCTCTGCCTGAGTTCTTGGAAAGATACTTGGCAAACTGATTCATTTCGGCAGCATCTATCGAAGAGGAATAGTTGCTTTCCGGATCATAGCACATGTTTTTACTGTCCAGCCTGCAGTTTTTGATGCTTTTCATCATATCAATACTTCCAGATCCATGCCCGTTGAAGACAAAGCAGTAATGCTCGGCCGGTGCATTATCCAGGGTCCAGTCCACAAAGGATGTGAGACTGGCAAGATCTCCGGTGTTAATTTCCCCAAGCTCTTCTTTTGGTGAAGTGATGTTTGAGGTGTCATTGTCTTTTTGGACTATATATCTTACACTGTCGCCCTGTTCTGGGCCGTCATACTGCACTGCAATGGCTATGTTATCGCCGCTTCCGGTTTTTTCCATTTCATTGATCGTATAGTTGGTGAATTCCACCAGGTCTGAAGTGGCAGCGAAGTAGAACATGAAGGTCCAGGCTTTGGGGCTGTCCGGTTTCTCAGGTCTGTTTGTTTCAGAAGCCTGAGCGGTTTGAGAAGAGAAGTTTAGCAAGACAATAAAAATAAATAAAAAGAAAATCTTTTCAGCCATATTCCCTCCATAATCCATACATTGGCCGAAAAAGACTTCAGTAACTTATATACTATTACAGTATGCCTATTTCTATTATACCGAAAAAAGGCAGTAAAGTCAATCTGACTGGATTCTTATCCCTAGTTGCCTTCCACATATTTCTGCAACTGCCTGGGCACATACCAGTTTTCCATGTTGTGGAAGATCCAGTCCGGTCCAGGTTTTATGCCCCGGATGCGCTTGCTGACAGCGAGCAGTGTCGTGTCTGAATACATGAATGTAGCAGGCTGATCGTCGCTGACCAGCTCGTGAAATCTCTGGATCAGGCGCATCCGTTCAGCCGGGTTGAGCTCAGAGCGCATGAGGTCCAGCAAACTGTCCACTTCCGGGTTCCGGTATCCGACCAGGTTAAGGCCTGTGTTGCCTGTCTGGAGGTCGAAGATCTGGGAAGAATGGAAATACTGATACGGGTCGTCCTGCAGCAGCAATCCGGTATCTATGGCTGCGAAACTTCCTGTATACAGCAGTCTCATGAACTGCCCCAGTTCGTAATACTTACAATCTGCGATGACTCCGATTTTTTTGAGATTGGCTGCAGCGATGTCCAGTGCCAGGTAGCGATTTTTTGTGCCATGGACCACGCTGACCTCGAATGAGAATTTCCGGCCTTCCTGCTCCAGAATCCCGTCATTGTCTGTATCCCGCCATCCTTCCGATTCGAGCAGCCTCCGGGCAGTGTCGGGTGAATACGGCCAGGGGTCAAGTTTTTTTTCGTATTTTACATATGGGGGGGAGACGGGTCGCGCAGGGACATAGGCATAGCCATGGAAAATGTCGTTGACGATCGCCTGACGGTCGATGGCCATAGTAAGCGCCCTTCTGACCCGCGGACTTTTAAAAAGTGGATTGCGGCAGTTATAGCAGAGGGAATTGAAATAGGTGTTGTATTGATGGATTGTGTACTTGTTCAGAAAATCAGGCTCTTCGGCCTGATTCAAATACTGGTCGGCAGTAAGTTCCATGATGTCGATCTCGCCCTGTTTAACCATCTGGAAAGCCATGGTGAAGTCAGCCACGTATTTGAACAGAAAACGGTCCACAAAAGGACGGCCCCTGAAATGCTGCATGTTCGCTTCGAGCAGGATATGGTCATGTGGCAGCCATTCCACGAAACGGAACGGGCCGGTGCCTACAGGCTGCAGATTCGGGTCCAGGCTCCTGTTGTCATAGACGTGTCTGGCTACGATCGCATTAGTCCAGAGGGAGATGGCGTCCGGATTCGGCAGCTTGTATTTGACTTTTAAATCAAATTTACCTTGAACTTCGATCGTATCCAC
This sequence comes from Candidatus Wallbacteria bacterium, assembly GCA_028687545.1. Lineage (NCBI taxonomy): Bacteria > Candidatus Walliibacteriota > Candidatus Wallbacteria bacterium. The sequence continues at coordinate 48,169 of JAQTZZ010000012.1, read as the reverse complement.
CATTGAAAAGCTGAAACGCAGTCTGGAGCGAGTGTCTGGGTCCATGATCTTCTGATAGGTGAAAACAACGTCGTCAGTGGTGAATTCCTCTCCGTCATGCCATTTGACGTCTTTTCTGAGATGGAAAGACGCCTGCTTCCCGTCTGAGCTGACTTCAAAGGTTTCAGCCAGAGAGGGTTTAAGCTCAAGCCGCTCGTCTAAATTCACCAGACCATTGAAAATCCAGAGGCAGACCAGCCGGGAATAGAGATCATCGCAGATCAGCGGATTGAGCACTACTGCATCGGCATCCATGTGGAAGACGATTGTATCGCCGTAATCCACACTTTCGACTTCCTCTGTAGTCGGCGGGGGCACTGCTGCAGGTAGTGAAAGGGAAACGTTATCTGAAACAATTTTCCGGTTTCCGCAGCCTGAGATCAGGAACAGGAAAAGCGGGATTGCAATAAGTCTGAAGTACATTCATTGATTATAATATTTCAGGAGAGTTTGATTCAAGAAAATCAGGGGAAAATTGAAGTGTTGTCAGGCTTGGGTTAAAATAAAGTGATTTCGGGAAGGCTGGGAATAATGGTAAATATCATTATTATACTTTTCAAAGCTGCCGGAGCTTTAGTCCTCATGCTGTTCGGCTGGGGATTTATCAACAGCCCCTCCGCTTCCAGCAATGGAAGGATCAATATCGATACTGCCTCGTCAGCTCAGACAGAAAAACCGGATAACGACAAGTGTTGATTTTAATATCGACAAAAGAGAAGATTTCTACGGGATCCTCGAAAGATGGTTTTGGAAATTAGAATTTATCAAACAAAGTGGTTACCGGTCCGAGATGAATTCCTTGTAATTGCAGCCTGAATCCATTACCTTATAACAGAATTTCACACATTTCCGGATTTCCTCGTAGGTGCCCTGTTTTGACTGCTAAGCAGGTATACGAGGCAAAGATGATGGAAATGGAGGAAAAAAACCAAACCCGGAGGAACAGAATGGCATCCAATGTACTGATGAAGCATCTGCTCGAAGCGGGCGTGCATTTCGGGCACCAGACGAGGCGCTGGCATCCCAAAATGAGCCGCTACATTTTCACTGAACGCAACGGCATTCACATCATCGACCTGCAGAAGACCGTAAAGAACCTGCAGAAAGCTCTCAAATTCGTGCGTGACATCACCCACGACGGAGGCAAAGTCCTGTTCGTGGGCACCAAGAAGCAGGCCAAGAGCTCCATCACAGAAGAAGCCAACAGGGCAGGGATGCCTTTTGTTGAGCAGCGCTGGCTGGGTGGAACGCTCACTAATTTCAAGACCATCAAAAAAAGAATCGAATACTACAATAAGCTTGACGATGCTGAGAAGAGCGGTGGCATTGATCAGATGCACAAGAAGCAGCAGGCTGTCGTCAGAAAAGAGCTCTTCAGGCTGCGCAAGTTCTTCGGAGGCATCAAGAGTCTCTCCGGTCTGCCGCAGGCAATTTTTGTCGTTGACATCAAGCGCGAAGAAAACGCGGTGATGGAAGCCAGGAAAATCGGCATACCTGTGATCGCCATTGTGGACACCAATTGCGAGCCGGATAAAGTCGATTATGTGATTCCTGGTAATGACGACGCCATCAGAGCAGTGAAGCTGATCACCGGCTATATCGCGGACGCCTGCATCGAAGGACGCGAAGGAAAAGGCGGCGAGGATACCGAGGATGGCGAGAACGAGAGGGAGGGTGAAAATGGGTAAGGCGATCGAAGCCAATGCTGTAAAAGAACTCCGTGAAAAAACCGGTGTCGGTTTCATGGATTGCAAGAAAGCCCTCGTCGAGTCCGATGGAGATGTCGAAAAAGCGATCGAAATATTGAGAAAAAAGGGCATTGCCAAGGCTGAAAAGAGAGCCGACAGGGCCGCCAACGAAGGTTTCGTGGGATCGTATATCCATCTCGACGGAAAGATCGGCGTGATGGTGGAGATCAACTGTGAGACGGATTTTGTGGCACGCACCGATGAATTCAGGGCTCTGGCCAAGGACATTGCGATGCACATCGCAGCCTCCAACCCGAAATTCGTGAGTTCCGACGAAATCCCGGTCGATGTTCTGGAAAAGGAGAAGGAAATTTTCCGGGCCCAGCTCCAGGACAACAAGAAACCGGCCAACATCATCGATAAGATCGTGGAAGGCAAGATCACGAAATATTTCGAGGAAATCTGTCTCCTGGAACAGCCGTTTGTGAAAGAGCCGGAAAAGAAGGTCAAGGACCTGATTTTTGAAAAAGTGGCCAAAGTCGGCGAGAATATTAAAATCGGAAGGTTCACCAGGATCCAGATCGGGAACCGCTGATGGAACTGAAGCGAATCCTTTTAAAGATCAGCGGAGAAGCGCTGGGAGCAGAAAGAGGGGAGGGAATCTCCCCTCTTTTTTTGAATCAGCTGGCTCAGGAGATTTCGGAAGTTGTGAAGAGGGGCATTCAGGTCGGGATCGTCGTTGGAGGCGGCAATTTCTGGCGTGGAGCATGCGCCGAATCTTCAGGAATGGACCGCGTTGTAGCAGACCATATCGGAATGCTGGCCACACTCATGAATTCCCTGGCTCTGCAGGAAACCCTGGAACGATACGACATGTCAACCAGGGTGATGACTGCGATCGAAGTCAATAAAGTCTGTGAACCCTATATCAGGCGCAAAGCGCTCAGTTACCTTGAAAAAGGGATAGTCTGCATCTTCGCCTGTGGCCTGGGCTCACCGTATTTTACCACCGATACTGCAGCTGTGCTGCGTGCCATCGAAATCAAGGCTGACGGCATTCTCAAAGCCACCAAGGTGGAAGGCGTCTATGACATGGACCCTCTCAAGTTCAAGGAAGCAAAGATGTATTCGGAACTGACCTTCCAGGAAGCAATCGACAGAAAGCTTAAAGTCATGGACACCACCGCGTTCACTCTCTGCCAGGAGAACAGCCTGCCCATAGTGGTGTTCAATCTCAAGAAAGGCAACATTCTCAGGATAATATCCGGTGAAAAAATCGGCAGTATTGTAAGGAGGTAGTCATGTTGAAAGGTATCTATCATGAAATGGAAGACAAATCCAAGAAAACAGTGGAAGCAATCGAAAAGGAATATATGAACATCAGGACCGGACGAGCAAATCCGGCGCTCCTGCATCAGGTGAAGGTGGATTATTACGGCAGTCCCACTCCGATCAACCAGCTCGCCGGCATCGGAGCTCCCGAACCGAGACTCTTAGTAGTCAATCCATACGATAAAGGGATAATCAAGGAGATTGAAAAAGCGATCACAGCCGCCAATCTCGGTGTGACTCCGGCTTCAGACGGGAAGACGATCAGAGTGTCGATTCCTGCCCTGACCGAAGAGCGCAGAAAAGACCTGGTGAAGCAGGTTTCCAAGAAGAATGAGGAAGCCAAGGTGGGCATCCGTAACATCAGGCGTACTTATATCGAGAAGATCAAGGACCTGGAAAAAAAATCAGAGATTACTGAAGACGATCAGAAAAAGGGTACCGACGAGATCCAGAAACTGACGGATAAATACATTGCAGTGCTCGAGTCTGTATGCGAAAACAAGAAAAAGGAAATCATGGAATTCTGATCCATTTGACTGAGGTTCCATGGGAACTGAAAACGAATTGATGAGCGAACTGAGCCGGGCAGGGACCAACCTGCCCCGCCATATCGCCATTATCATGGATGGTAATGGCCGCTGGGCCAAAAAGCGCTTCCTGCCGCGCATCGTGGGACATCAGGAGGGAGTCAAGTCCGTCCGGATGGCGGTGGAAACAGCCGGCAAGCTTGGAATCCAGTATCTCTCCCTTTATGCCTTCTCCACAGAAAACTGGTCACGTCCTAAGGATGAAGTCAATGGTCTGATGACTTTGCTAAGGGATTATCTGCGTCGAGAAGTGAAAAAGCTGAAGAAAAACAATGTCAGGTTGTCCGCTGTCGGCAGAACCCATGAATTACCCGCTGAGTCGGAAAAAGAGCTTAGAAAAGCGATTGCGGAAACCAGGGATTGCGGAGGGCTGAATCTGGTGCTGGCGCTGAATTACAGCGGCAAGACTGAAATCCTCGACGCAGTAAACAAAGCACTGGAGCAGGTCACTGCCGGGCCACTTTCTGAGTCTAAATTCAAGAGCTTCTTCTACCTGCCTGAACTTCCGGATGTGGACCTGCTGATCCGCACGAGCGGCGAGATGCGCATCTCCAATTTCATGCTCTGGCAGTGCGCCTACAGCGAAATCTATGTCACGCCGCGATTCTGGCCTGAATTCAGGAAAATCGATTTTCTGCGCGCGATCCAGGAGTACACCAAGCGCGAACGCCGCTACGGCGGGGTCTGAGATGAAACGACTGCTCACCGGTCTTTTCTGCGCAGTTGTTTTCATCGGGATAGCCTCTTTCCTCCCGACAGGATTCGAATGGCTCTGGGCTGCAATTTTCCTGCTGGCCCTAACTGAAGGATTGACTGTGGCAGGGCTATCCGGGATCGAAAGAATCTATTTTCTGTTCTCCGGTTTTTTTCTTCTCTACACGGCAGAAGCGGTTTTCGTGAATGCCGAGATCCGCTATCTGGTGATCATCGGTGCCATCCTGATCGCACTCAATAAAAATGACCTTTTTCCAGCCCTGGAGAGGCTCAGCCTGGGTTTCTTCCTGCTGATGTACTTTTCCCTGATGAGTTGCGGAAGCGAATTGTATTACAGGCTGGGAGCCGCAAAATTTATCTGGCTGTTTTCCTTCCTCTGGTGCTATGACATCTTTGCATTTTATTTCGGCTGCTCCTTTGGACGACACAAGATCTGCCCGAGGATCTCGCCCAAGAAATCATGGGAAGGATTTATCGCCGGGCTATCCGGAACTTTCATTGTGGAATTCGCGGTTGCCAGTCATTTTTTTGGCACAGGCGTTTTCACTGTTTCAGTTCTAGCGATAATCGCTTCTGTGATCGGGCATACAGGCGACATCTTCGAATCAGCCTGGAAGCGGCGGGCGAATCTCAAAGACTCATCCAGTATCCTTCCAGGACATGGCGGGGTCTGGGACCGCATCGACGGGGCGATTCTTGTTCTGCCTGCGTTTCTGTTCGTAATGCAGTACTTTGAAATTTAACTGACATTAATCAGTTTCATTTAATCGCATATGCACTGCAAGAAGTTGGTATGTTAGTATGTTTGTAAGTTGGTATGTTGGAGAATTCGTATTAGATACTGAATACAGTCTATTAGTCCCTGATTATTCGCAAAATTTCTTGACATGGCTAGCTAGCTTTAATAAAATAGCTCATGCCATAGGGCCCATAGCTCAGTTGGCAGAGCTCCCGGCTCATAACCGGGTGGTCCCAGGTTCGACCCCTGGTGGGCCCACCAGGTTAACCAAGCCAAAGCTCAGTAAGGTGAGCATTGCCATATCGTTGGTTCCAGGTTGTCACAAATACCTGGATGCGAAAAGGTAAGCAAAAGACTCAGAATTGTTGATGATGCCCAATGCGTTTTCCACCAGTCTGCTCAAAAAAGTCTGGATGCGAGGCGCGCGAGAACGATGGAGGGAGCTGTACTAAACGTACAGCGACCGACTGAGTTCGAGGGCAACGAAGCAGACAGGCTTTTTTCAGCAGACTGAGCCCCCATCGTCTAGGGGCCTAGGACACAGGCCTTTCAAGCCTGCGACAGGAGTTCGAATCTCCTTGGGGGCACCAAATATTAAAAACCGTAGTGTTGTAAAATCCTTTCAGAGGATTTTGCATCAGCTACGGTTTTTTATTTACAGATCAAAGGACCTTTCTTTGACAAAATCCCAAAAATTGATAGAATTTCAGAAAGTTTTAGAGATTCCACAATAAGGCTGGTTCATGACCTGGGAAGAACTGAAAAAACTGCTCGCGGATCCCAAACCTGAAACAAGGAAAAAGGCTCTCGACACAATCGCTCTGATGCAGTTCCCGGATAAAAGGAAAATATTATCCTGGTCTGCTCAGAACGACCCCAACCCAGACCTGCAGCAATACGCAAGAAGACTGCTGTCCGAGTCTGAAAAGTCACCTGATCCTCAGAATCCCGAGACGATCCTGATAGGGAACGATACCAAAGCCAAGCAGGGAATTTTGGATGCTGCGATTTCAGGCCGTGTTAAACTGCCGAAAGATCTGTTGAAGTCATTGATCCCTGTTGAAGAAGATCCGGCCGTGCTTTCCAGCCTGCTGATCCTGCTTGGACAAATTGGCGGGGAAGAAGGGATCCCGTTGCTCGCTGAACAGCTGAAACATCAGAATCCTCAAGTGAGAGCTAGTGCGATTGAGGCATTCGGATTAATAAATAATCCGGTGATAATGGAATATATTGCTCCGTTTCTGCAAGACCCGGACAGTAAGGTCAAGGCTAAGACTGCCGAATCAATGCTCAGGGGGAATCGGAAAAGAGCTCTTGAATCGTTTGAACAGATGGTAGTCGGCGATGATTCTTACCTCCTGGTATGCGGAATCGAAGCCTTGAAAGGACTGGACGACCTGGAAGCCAGAAAATTGTTCCAATTCGCAGTCAGCAGGCAGAAAGAGATGCTCAGTCAGGAGAAAACCCAGATCCGGAAAAAAGAACATGGGAAAAGCACTTTTTCGTCCGGATTCTGGAAATTATTCCCTGTTTTCAGAAAGAAAAGGCTGGATAAAAGAGAAACTGTGAACCTTTCGGGTACAGACAATGTGTTGACAAGGAGAAGACCTGAGGAAGGCGTTTCCTTGAAACTGCCTGTTCTATTGCTGGCGGTTTTATTAATTTATGCCTGCTATGGGTTCAGGAATATTTGGATTGGGGTGAATCGGGCACAAAACAATAAGGAAAAGGAATCAGTCAAAATTGATTCTGGTAATCAATCTCTGACTAAGAAGGAAAATGATACCCTGTCAGGTGATTCTATAGAAAACATTGTGATGGCCAACTCCATTGAAATCCAGGCTGCAGAAGAAATACCGGAACCAATAGCTTTCACCGGAATTTCACGCTTCAGTGAACTGGAGCCGAATCTCAAAGGAATTGAAATTGACAGCTCAAACCATGCCTCTGTAACAAGTGAAAAAATTACTTTTTGGCCTCCGATCGATGCCAGAAAGCTCTCGGGCAGGCCGGTTTATCTGAACTGCGTGCGACTCAGCCGTAAACTGCCAGGCACTGAAGAATTGTATCTGATCGAACCCACCCAGAGTCCTGCTGCCACTTCTACCCTGTTCCAGTCGTTCTATGATACGAATGGCGGAACAGTCGAGGCGACAGGAATAGGAGCCCTGGTAAGGATCAGTGAAGAAGTTTTCGCTGACAAGAACATCTCGTTCGGGAATCTGGTCAGTGTTTACGGCCAGTTTGAATCTCTCAAAGATCTCGATACTGGAGGATTGAGCCGGACATTTTCAGTGATCAATGCTGTGGCGCTTTTTAATTCAAAACCTGACGGAATATACATTTCTACTTCAGAAACCGGCTCTGTCACTGTGCGCAATTATACTCTCGGTTTGCTTAACGGTGAACAGAAGGAATTTTATCCAGGCAGAGCCTGCGCCATAATTTCCAGATACGAGAAAGGCAGATTGATCGAAGCAGAGAAATTCAACGAAGACGGGACGCAGAAAAGTCCAAGTCAAGCGCTGCCCACTTCCGAGACCTCGATAAATTCAGAAAAACCAGATCCGGATGTTTCTGAAGAGATGAAGTTAAAAGAATGCAGATTGAATCTGACTAATTTTATGAACACGATTCCCATTTACATCCAGACCAGGGGAGAACCTCGAAATTTTCAGGATCTCAGGAATTTTGAGCTCTGCAGACTTTTCGAGAAATGTCCTGCAGGCGGAGAATACATTCTGGAAAAAAATGCGAATGGGAGTCTAAACCTGATCTGTTCGATTCATGGGCAGTTGAATCAGAAGAAATAATCAAAACTTGTGGATATTTTTTTTGGAACAGCTGGCGGACGCTACCAGAAAATGCTATCCTTTTTTAAGGCTCAGAACCTCATTTTATTGAGATAGTTAGGGAGTGATGTGAGCGGAAAGCTGGTGACACTGGTTTTCACATTTAATGAAGCGGAAAACATCGGGCAGCTGGTGACTGAATACTTCAATGCGCTGCCTGATGAAATTCTGCTGGTGGTGGACGATGATTCTCCAGACGGTACAGGCGACCGGGTGATTGCAATGCAGGATCGATTCTCCAATCTTCACCTGCTCGTCAGAAAGCAGAGGCGGGGGAGGGGGACAGCTGCAATCGAAGGCTACAGATACGCCCTGGACCACTGGGATTTTCCTTACCTTGCCTACATGGACGGCGATCTTTCCCATCCTCCTGAGACAATTGTCAGGATGCTTTCTTATCTGGATAAATATCATGTGGTGCTCGCTTCCCGTTTCAGTGGAAACGGCAGAGACCTGCGGAGCGGCCTGTTGAGAAAGCTGTTAAGCTTTGCTTCCAGCGGCTGGGTCAGAGTGCTCTTTTCCACGGACATCAAAGATCCCACCAGCGGGTTCGCTGCCTTGCGGAGAGAGGTGATCGCCGGTATTCTTCCGAATCTTAATTCCCTTGGTCCGGAGATCACTGAAGAACTGCTTTATCATTTCCTGCGCAGTAAATACAGGATCATGGAATTGCCGTATGATTTCCACGACAGAGGTGGAGGGAAATCCAAACTTGACTTTTTCAAACTGTTCCGCTGCTTAAAGGCAACAATACTGCTCAAGGCATTTGGAAGACTTTAGGGGGTGAAGTGATTTTCAGAAGCAAGGCTCCGCTTCGTCTCGGTCTCGCCGGTGGCGGTACTGATGTGCATCCCTATTCCGACATTTTCGGGGGAACTGTCCTCAATACCACGATCAGTCTGTATGCCTATGCCTCAATCGAACCGGCGGTCGGGACGATTTCCCTGAATGCAGTAGACAGGGGAGAAAAAAGCAGATTCCCTGCCTTGGAAAAACTGGAATTGAATGGAAAGCTGGATTTGATCAAAGCTGTTTATAACAGGCTGGTGGAAAGATATTCCCTTGGAAAGCAGTCGTTTGAACTTTCGACCTGCGTCGATTCTCCCCCCGGTTCAGGGCTGGGGTCTTCATCCACCCTGGTGGTGGCGATTGTCGGCGCGTTCGCAGAATGGCATAAACTGCCGCTCGGAAAATATGAGATTGCCCATCTTGCATACGAGATAGAGCGCCTCGACATGCTGATGGCCGGCGGGAAGCAGGACCATTATTCCGCCGCGTTTGGCGGATTCAATTTCATTGAATTTTCCGGTAATGACAGGGTACTGGTGAATCCATTGAGAGTCAAGGACGACTATCTGAATGAACTCCAGCATAACCTTGTGCTGTATTACACCGGGACGAGCAGGCTGTCCTCCAGGATCATCGAAGCCCAGGTCAGAAGTGTGACTGCAAATGAAGAGAAGGCGGTCCAGGCCATGCACAAGCTCAAGGAGCAGGCAGTGCTGATGAAAGAAGCCATCCTGAAAGGAAAGCTGGATGAGATCGGAGAACTGCTGAACTTCGGCTGGAAATATAAGAAAGATCTGGCTGAAGGGATCTCGAATCCCATGATCGATGAGATTTACGATGCAGCGATCAAGGCAGGAGCTACCGGTGGAAAGCTTACCGGGGCAGGAGGGGGCGGTTTCATGATATTTTATTGTCCAGCGAACAAGCGGCATCCGGTAATAGAAAGATTGAAGGAATTCGGAGGGGAGTTCAGAAGATTCCAATTCGTCGACAAGGGCCTGGAAACCTGGGCGAGCTGACCCGATGATGGAAGGTCTGATCTTGGCAGGAGGGATGGGAACCAGGCTGCAGAGCTCTGCAATGGGGCTTCCGAAACCTATGTTTCCCATTGAGGGGAAACCATTTCTCTGGTATCTGCTTAAATATCTTTCTGTCAGTGGCTTCCAGAGACTGGTGATCTCCACTGGATTCATGGCGGACCGGATCAGTGACTTTTTCGGATCCAGGCTTGACGGGACAACCATCGAATACTCTCAGGAGGAAACACCACTGGGTACCGGTGGTGCTGTCCTGCATGCTCTCCCCCTGATGCAGGGCGATTGTTTTCCTGTTTTTAATGGCGACACTTTTCTGGAGCTTGACCCCCGGAAACTTCTGCAATGGCATGTCGAGAACGGCTGTGATATCACCATTGCCCTGCGTGAGCTGCAGAATTTTGAGAGATACGGCTGCATTACCCTGACCAAGGGTAAAATGGTGGAAACTTTTTCTGAAAAAAAATCCCGGCAGTCTGGGTTGATCAATGCCGGTGTTTATGTGATGTCCAGGAAATCATTAAAGGGATTAAAGCTGCCTGAGAAATTTTCGCTGGAAACGGAGCTGCTGCAGAAAAATCCGGATCAACTGAAAATCGGCGGATTTGTTTCTCAAGGCTATTTCATCGACATCGGGGTTCAGGAGGACTACAACCGCGCCTGCAGAGAAATTCCGGGACTTCTGAATTCCGTGTGCGGACGGTGATTCCGTGTTTATAATGAAAAAAAAGCATCTGATCCTGCTGATTCTGGTCCTGGGACTAGCGCTGCGCCTTTATCGCCTGTCCGATTTCTGTCTGGACTGGGACGAACACTATGGTTTAAAGATCAACCGGGAATGTTCAGCTCTGAGCCTTGTTTCCCGGGTGCTGCAGGAAGATACACACCCTCCCACATATTATTTACTGGAAAGACCTTTCCTTAAGCTGCCGTTTTCACTGGAAACCTGCCTGAGACTTGTTTCTGTCTTCTTCGGAGTAGCCGGAATTTATTATACTTTCAGGCTCGGCTCTTTCATGTTCGGACTGAACGCAGGTCTGTTCGCTGCGCTGCTCTGCGCCTTCAATCCTTTCCATTTCTATCATTCACAGGAAGCCCGGATGTATTCGATGCTTTACTGGGCGAGCGCGCAGTTCATCCTGTATTATCTGCGTTTCCGGGAAAATCCGGGCAGAAAGTCTCTGGCGGTACTGGTTGTTTCCTCGCTTGCCGGATTTTACAGCGACTATTACTTTATCTTTGTGTTCGCTTTCGCAGCCCTGCATTTTTTGGCCACCCTGAACCAGAAGGCAGGACTTCGCAGCCTTTTCGTCTGGATGTTATCTGTCTTTGCCGGGCTCAGCCCTGTCCTGATTTTCGGAAGCGTCTCCCCGCTCAACTCCAGGTACGGGACTTTGCTGAAATCCTGCGCAGGCTGGCTTCCTCCGACTCATTTCTTCGAATTCATCGAGATCATCAGGCATTTCCTGGAAGGATATTTTTATTATTATTCCTGGTGGGCGATTACCCTGTTTCTGCTGATTGTGCTGACTACGATGCTGCTCAGGGTATATCGCGGGCAGAATTCAGGGGAGCTGTTCCTGCTGGGTTATTTATTGATTCCTCTGCTCCTCCTTTTTTTCACTTCCGAACTTTTTTTCCATTTTTCAGGAGTGGCTGTTTACAGGATGAGGCATGGGATCATAGCACTGCCGGCTCTCCTGATCTTCATGGCCAGGTTTTTCACACTGCTGCCGGGGATGGTCAGGATCCCGGCTCTCGGAGCGCTGCTCCTGATATTTTTCCAGAGCATTCTCGGCTATCAGGACAACCTGGACAGGAGCCTGTTTCAGATCAGGGATTATCTGAAAGGCTTGGGCGGAACTGTTTTCACCTCCCCTTTCGCGCTGAGCGAAGTGGCCGGCTCATACATTGCCGGCTCCCGGTCCCTGGCCTGGCCTTCGTATAAAGGCCTGTCTGCAGGCAGCATTGAAACTTTGATCGATGCTCAGACCGGAACTGGGAATGTATTCCTGGTCTTCAGGGAAATCGGGCAGCGCCTAGGAGAAAGCCAGCCACAGGACCTGATTGCCAGAGACTATCTCAGAAAGAAATATTCATTGAATCCTCAGGCCGTATTTTTTTCTCCCCAGAGTCCTTATCAGGCGATTACTGTGTATGGCAACTCCCAACCTTGCTCTACAGGGGAGATATATTCATTGAAACTGAAAAACAGGCTGCCCATGGGGTACAATCTTTACTCTGAAGACGAACCTGAGGCAATCCAGACGATTGCCGACGATAACGGCACAGCCTCTCTGACCTTGTCTACCGGAAAATGCTATCATCTGGACGCCTGGAGACGGTTGCACACCTGGTCGGAAAATGTCCATTCCCAGCTTTTCAATCCTTCACTCTGCCTCCCGCCATTGTTGTTTCTGAAACGTGGAGAAGAGGTCAGAAATCTGAATATACCTTTTTATTTCAGAACACCCTGGATACTGCTCCTGGATCTGGCCTGGTGCTTTCTGCTTTTTTCCTCGATTCTGGGGCTCCTGCAGTCTGACCTGAGAAATTACCGGGAATTGCTTCTGGGATGGTTTTCCGGCATTGCATCTGAATTTCGCCAGAAAATGGAGTCTGAGCACCTGAACCCTCCTCTTTTCTTTACCCTGGTTTTCGCATTTACTGTTTTGCTCTTCAGCGAGCATTCACTGGGCATATCCGCGACTTCCGCGAAGACAGTAGGACTGCTGGGAATCTATTGTATCTACCTGCTGGGGAAAGAGCTGTTTGGAGTGAAAACAGGACTCTATTCAGCACTCTTTGCCTCGCTTTCCCCATTTTTATTCTGCCTTAATCTCCAATTTCCCGAGGCTTCAGTAACTGTCTTTCTGACCGCGTTCTACCTTTTTCTTTTTTTGAGATTCCTGCGCGGGGGCTGCTCATGGGAACTGCTGGCCTGCGTGAGCCTGGCCGGGTTTACTTTTTCCCAGGGCGGCTTTCTGGGGATTTACCTCTTCAGCATCCTGTTTTCAGTAATACACAAGAAAGAGTTGAACAGGGATCATTTTCTCAAATGGCAGGCTGCAGTGCTGATCTTCTCTTCCCCCTCGATAATTTATTTTTTGAGTGGGCTTCAGAAATTCCGGCCAAAGAGCTTTGATCTTCTCTGTACCCAATACTGGAACCAGATCCCGGCGCTGCATGACTTTATCTATAGCTTTACCAATGGATTTCTTTTTTCAGTGCAGTTCAGGTATGCGGCGATGCTGGTCGGGATAACTTTGATTTCAGGAGTATTCACTGCCGGCAGATGCGGAGAATTGAGAAAATTCCTGTCCATCTGTTCGGCAATCCTGCTCAGCCTGACCCTGCTTTTTATGTTCCATCCGTTTGCGAACGGCCCGGCAGTAAATCCAGAAGCCACTGAGTTCGGCTTCCTGGCTCCCCTGATCCTGATCCTGTTTGGATACATTGCAGGAAAGCTTCCGAATCCGTTCGCTGCGTTGTTTTCCCTGGCAATCATGCTGATCTTCCTGCAGGGTGACCTGGATACACTGCTTAAATGCGACCACAGCCTGTCGCAGCTCAAACAGTATCTCGATAAAGACTTGCGGGAAGGGACGAATCTTCTGTATTCCCCGTCTGAGCGAAGCAGCCAGGTTGCACAGCGCTTGATGTGCCGCCTGATCCCTCTGCTTGAAAAAAAAGAGATGTCTATGGATCTGGCCAGGGAGAGGTTGAATCAGAAACTGATTCCAGGCCACGAAAATGTACTTTTTATTGAAAATTCGCCGGAGCAAGTAAGCAGCATCGGCGAGAGGGAAGCAGAGATCACTCGATGCTTGATAAGGGAAAACAACCTGGTACCTGCTTTTGCATTTAATACTCCTGGTTCAGCCCCATTTTCTTTAGTCGCATTCAGGCAACGCACATCAACAGTCAGCGAAACTGAATCGCAGCTGCAACTCAAATTCGACTGCTCAACAATCCTGGAATATTATTCCGAGGAAAACTGGCGAAACCCGCAGGTACAGCTCTGGAACTACAATTTTAAAGTTCCCCTGTCTACAGGAACAGTGAATCATTTCAGGATGAGCCGAGCGCTCGACTATTGCCCGTTTTTTTACGCATCCTGGGAACTTCCTCCGGTCGTTTCCACTGGTGGGGGCAATCTGGAGTTCGACTTGCGGCTGCCTCTGATTTTCAGAAAATGGTGGATATTGATGATCAATGCCGCCTGGTTTGTCCTGCTATTAATCGCACTAGGCAACTGTCTGCCCTGCAGGAAGCTTAAAATTTATCTGAAGCCGCCAGTTCAACTGATTTACTTCTATGCTGCGGAAAGAGCCTTTACTCTGATCTCCAGACTGAAAATCCAGGCTGCAGAATTACGGAGCTGCCTGTCCGCTCCTGGAGCTGTCGCAGCTGTTTGCAGGCATCCGCTGACCATTTTTACTCTTTACGCAGCTGCCATCCTGCTGGTGGACATCAATGGAGCCTGTCCTGAGTACCCTGAAATCAGCCTGAGCAAAGCACTTGGTCTGGATTACGGATCGCTCAGGATCTGCTCGATCCTGGCCTCTATTGCCGGAGGATTCCTTACTTACCGGCTGGTGAAATCCGTTTCAGGAGCTGGGACTGCCCGGCTGTCTTTAATGCTGCTGCCCCTCATTCCTCTGTATTTCCTGTATGCCCAGCAGGATCTGATCAGAATCATCAACTTCGATCTGTCCCTGATTTTCTGGAGTGCGGTACTTCCACTCACGCTTGGGAAAGCCTTGCTGACAGCTGCTGCAGCCCTGCTCGGTCTTTTTGAACCGGATCTGTTATGGATGGCGCTGATAAGCGGCGGAATACTGTATCTTCTGTTCATAGGCAAATGGGAAAGAAAACCTGGATTGTTCCAGACCGCCTGGATTTCACTGTTCATCCTTTACCGGCTGCTGATATTGATTGAATCTGGAATTCAAGTTTCCTGGCATTCTGAATTGGTCGGACAGTTTCAGAAACTGCTGGGAGGTTTTTACTTCTGCGGAGATGAAACCAGTGTTCAGATCATGTGGCTTCTGACGCTGCTCCTGGGATACCGCATGGTGCCAAAGGCCGGCCGAACCATGCTGTATTACCTTTTCATCACTTTATTTACTGCAGATACATTGCTGGCTGTTCCACCTTTTCTCGCGCTTCTGTGCCACCCTGTTTCAGGTGTGAACGCCATGGCCAGGAGGATCTGGCTTTTCTCCTTAGTCCTGATATTTCTTCAGCAGGACATCAATACACTAGCTAATAAAGACAGAAGTTATTTTCAGCTTAAGCAATGTTTAAAAGTTGACTGTGAAAAACCAGATAAATTTCTGATTTCTCCAGACAGGGATCTGGCAGCAGGGAGGGAAATTCTGACTCATAAAGCTCTGGCACTATCTCAATGCAGGGAAACATGGGAAAACGGACTCCAGGACAGGTATCACCTAATCGTCCGCAATTTATCCCATTCAGGAGATAAGTATTTCGAGCAGGATAATCAGAAGGTGAGCAGGTTTACGGAGAAATACAATCTGCAGCCGGTGAGAGCCTTCTTATCTCCGAATTCAGCACCAGGGTCCCTGATTTTGTATGATAAATCCTCGGGCAGGGAGGATGGGACTGCCGCCCTGGAACTGACTTTTCCGGATAAACTCAGCCTGGAAATTTACAAAGAAAATGAACCTTCTCAGAGAAAAATCCTGCCATTTGGCAGAAAGTATGAATTATCCCTGACCTGCGGCGAAATCTACAATCTTGAATTGTGCCGCGATTTCAGACATTGGCCTTTTGACTTTTCCATCTGCTCTCTTCCTCCGCTCCTGATTCTTTCCCCTGGTAATTATCAAATAGAAATCAGCCCGCCTTTTTATTTCAATCTGTTTTACATAATGCTGCTCAACCTCTGCTGGATTTCAGCGCTCTGCTGCCCGGCATTCTTACTGGTGAGTCAGCTTGCCTGGAAGTTGCAGGAAAAGCGTGCTGAGGGTCAGGCATTGTAAAATCAGGCTATTGATGCTAAAATTATCAATGATCATGAGCAAAGGATTGTTCGCCTCACTTCAAAAGCTTGACGAGTCCATCCAGTTGATAGAAGCTGACAACTTGTCCAAAAAAAAGGAAATCTCAGATCTGGAAGAGAGAATACTGAGCCTGAACCATACCGGCGCCAGACATAAGCCGATCGCCGAGAATCTGAGGACAACACTGGAAAATCTTGAGTTTATGGTGGAAATCAAGAGGGAACGGGTCAAATGCCTGAAGAAGATCATCAACGGATGGGGAGAGAAAATTGCAGGGCTCGATGAATCTTTACGAAAAGATCACATATCTGAAAAACCTTAGAAACGAACAGCGGGAGCTCGAAGTCAGGCTGGATCTGTTGATGAAGGAATTGGTTTCCCTGACCGAGGAAGCGCTTTCCGGCGATCCGGATGGACTGGAGTATAAATTGAACGAGCAGCGGACTGAATTGAACCAACTCGAAGCAGAAGAAAAACTGCTGCTCGGACTCGCCTCTGAAATCAGCAGGGAGGCGGTGGAGCTTCAGGAGAGTTGAGCTTTTTTACAGCATCTGATGTATATAAATGTGAACACCAGTTCCCCGCTCTGATCTAAGTCCCCTTGAATTATGTATACTAAAGTGAACATTATTTTCAGCAAAATTGGTGGTCTAAAGCCTATTTTCGAAGGAAAAACATGTTGTTCAAGCCATTTTGGTTCTTTGGCACAGGAATTGTTATGTATCTTTTAGAATAATTCTAACAGGAGGCGCAACATGACAAGATTTTTCAGAGAGGAATCTGGACAGGGAATGGTCGAATACGGACTGATCCTCGGCCTGATCGCCATCGTGGCCATCGCAGCTCTGACCGCTACCGGCTCATCGATCGGTGACATTTTCGACACGATTAAAACCAAACTGAGCACTGCCAACACATCTGTCAGCTAATTACGGAAAAGTAAAAAAAAGCTCCTGAAAGGGAGCTTTTTTTATTGCCGTGATCCAGTCTTTTAAATCAAGTTAATCAGTTCACCAGTTGAAATTTACTTTTTCCTTCAGACCGAGGATGAAATCAGTCAGCAGCCTGATGATGTTTTCTACATCCTTAAGCGACAGCACTTCCGAAGGGGTATGCATGTAGCGCAGTGGAATCGCGACCACGCCCACCGGGATGCCTCCCCGGGTGATCTGGATCACGTTGGAATCATTGCCTGCCGGTCTGGGAAGGGCGTTGACCTGATAGGGGATCTTGCTTTTCTTAGCTACTGAAACAAGGTTTGTATAAATCCAGGGATGGATATTGGGTCCTTTGGGTATCACGCCGCCTTTACCGAGATTGATGTCTCCGAACTTCTTCTTCTCCACGTTCGGATAATCGATGGCATGGGTAACATCCAGGGCAATTGCCAGGTCAGGTTTGAGATTGAAAGCACAGACCGATGCCCCGCGCAGGCCGATTTCTTCCTGGGTGGTGGCTGTGGCATAAACAGTGTAAGCGAGGTTTTTTTTATGGCTGGAAAGATTTTTCAAAGTTTCTGCAATGATGAAAGCACCGATCCTGTCGTCGAATCCCCTGGCTACTGCCAGGTCATTCGGGAGATATTCCAGACCATAACTGGTGACCCCTGTGTCGCCTAGTTCTAAAAGCTTTGCCGCTTCTTTTTTACTGTTGCAGCCGATATCTATGAACAGGTCTTCCATCTGAACTGCTTTGTCGCGGTCCTTGGCATCCAGCAGATGGATCGGCTTTTTCCCGAGCACTCCTACAATTTTTTTCCCGTTCTTTTCAAAGACCACGCGCTTGCCGGGCAGAACTGCAGGATCAATACCTCCCACAGCCGAGAAGAAGATGAATCCTTTTTCGTCAATGTATTTCACCATCACTCCGACCTCGTCGATGTGCCCGGCGAGCAGGATCGAGCCCTTAGGTTTGGATCCTGAGAGTACGGCAATGGTATTACCAATCGTGTCGGACTCGAATCTGTCCGCGTAATTTTTCAGATACTCCCGAAAGACCTTTTTGGCTGGTATTTCAGATCCGGTGGGACTGGAGGCGAGGTGCAGAGCCTCAAGGAATTTAAGGCTGTCTTTATGCATGTGGATCTCCTTGACTGAATTGACCATATTTTATTTGATCTCAGCCGGTTTGGCAAACATTTCTTCAGTAAAAATCGGGTGCCGGATTCCGGGATAGCTTCCAAAAGGAAGTTGTGTTAAAATGATGCCGGTATTTCATGAAGAAAATATTACTGCTTGCTTTTTTCAGCGCTGCCTCCTTTATCCAGGCTGTGTCTGTCGACTCAGTCGAACAGGTCCTCAGTCTGCTCAAACTCGGAAATTATCAGGAAGCCTTCGAAATCCTCACAGATCGGTTATACAAATCGGAAGCAGACGAATACCTCTATCTTCAGGGTGCCCTGTATGAAAAGCAGGATGATTATCTTCACGCAGCTGAACTTTATCAGAAGATTACGGATAAGGGAGGGAGTGATTACAGGGAGATTTCTCTGTTCCGTCTGATCGTCTGCCGCGACATGAAAAAACAGTATTCCGAAGCCGCATCATTAATCAGGGAATTCCTGAAAACATACCCGAAAAGTAAATACGTGGGCCTGTTGGAGAAAAGGCTGAAAGAGATTGTCTGAAGTCAGGAGATCGAGATTGACCTATTACCACAGCAGGAATAGGTTGGACAAATAATTTACCAAGGAGGAAAACATGACTAGATTGATCGCAATGCTGATGCTGCTGCTGACTGTTTGCGTTTTCGCTGATGGAGGGACCAACTGCGTCGGCGGAGTTTGTCAGATCACGCCTGGGTCCACCAAGGAAGCGGCGGCAACGGGAGAAGTGAAGACCACTGCCGAAGTGGCTTCGACCGGGGAAGTGAAAGCTGTCACCGCTGAAACGGCTGTCACTGCTGAAGCCGCTGCATCCGGAACGGTGAAAGAACCTGCCGAATCCAATCAAGAAGCAATAGCGAATACCGGGGAGGTAACAATGGACATCTGGGGAATGATTGCCAAGAGGAGCACATCCGAAGCCATCGCCACGATCGATAAAGGCATTGCCGGCGATTTTAAGGCTGACCGCGCCAGAACAGCCATCAGCAAAGACTGGCCGGTAGTCAAGATCAGCACTGACAAGGGTGATATCTATGCCGCTCTGTATGAAGATGATGCACCGAACACTGTGGCTTCCTTTATCTACCTGATCGACCACCAGTTTTACAATGGTCTTAAATTCCACAGGGTAGTCAAGAATTTTGTGATCCAGGGCGGCGATCCTGATGGCAACGGCTCAGGCGGTCCTGGATATGAGTTCGGGCTTGAAATCTCAGACAAGAAGCATGAAGAAGGAGTACTCTCCATGGCCAGGACTAGCGACCCTAATTCCAACGGTTCACAGTTCTTCATTACCCATACTGTGGTTCCCCATCTTGATGGGCAGTATACAGCATTCGGTTGCGTGCTGCTGGGACAAGATGTGGTCAACAAAATCGTCCAGGGCGATAAGATGAATAAGCTGGAGATAATCTACAAGAGAGCACATGATTATATTCCAAAGACTGTCTCCGGAAAGTTAAAATATTAGCAACTGTATAAAATTCGAACGCAGTGAGAATTTTATTACAGTTGCCTATCCCCGAAGCGTTTCCATGCGGGAAAAACTTACCCGGTGCTTTGTTGAAGCTCAGGGGAATCTGTTTTGAAATCCATTGTAGAGACGCGCCATGGCGCGTCTCTACTTTTATTCCGGAGGGATTTTTTTGATATCCATAGTGGTTTGCGTTTTCAATGAAGGCGAGACGACCACTCTTTTCGTCAGGGAAGCAGCCAGATTCAAGAGTGAGATTGGAGAAATCATCCTGGTGGACGATGGTTCGCCAGGGGAACTGCCTGATATGCAGGCTCTTGCATCCGAAACAGGTCTTAAAATCAAGGTGCTCACTCTCCAGAACAATGTGGGCAAAGACAGGGCTACACTGATTGGTCTTTCGCATGCCGAATGTGAGTTCACCGCCCTGATGGACATTGATCAGCAGTTTTCTTTTGAAGACATGCTGTGCTTGAAAAATTCTCTCACCGAAACAGGGGATGACATAGTACATGTCCTGAAAGAAGAATATTTCTCGATCTGGAACCTGCTCTTCAGACTGTTCTCTTTTCTTACCAGGGTAAAGGGTTATGAGAAGAACATCAGCGATTTTGCGGTTGCGCGGTCCGGGATCCTCAAGCAGTCCCTTGAGCGCTATAACTTAAGCCCGATTTTTTCCCTCAAGGGAGCGTTACCCGGGATCTCGTCCAGGTCAAGATCCGTGAGAGTGAAGATCAGAGAGCGGATTTCAGGCAACAGTAAAATGGATTTTACCAGGCTGCTGGATGTTTTTACAGCAACCTATCTGCTGGCTTTTCCAAACATAGTGCGTCTTTCTTTTGTCTGGGCCTTTGCTTTTTTCATTTTCGCGGTCGGATATTCCCTGTGGATCTGTTATCAAAAAATATTTCTGAACAGCACTCCGCCGGGATATCCCTCAGAGATCATCATAGAAATGATCGGATTTTCATTTGTTTTTTTCTTCATCGGAATTCTCTCCGAGTACTTGAACGCGCTGGTGAAACAGTTGATTGTCAAGAAACCGCATGCCCTGGTAAGAAAGCTTCAGGAATTTCTGCCTGGTTCTTCCTCTGGAGAAGGCAATGGGTAAAAAACTGTTTGAAAAATTCCGGTTCCTGCTGCCGGACATTGAACTGCGCAGATGGCTGATTATCCTGATACTGTCTTCAGCCCTGATTACGGTGGAGATTGTTTTTCTTGGTCTGCAGAAACTCTCGCTGTTTTTTTTCCTGCTTTTCTTCACTCCTGCCTGTGGCCTGCTCGGTTATTCTTATTACAGGGTGATCCGGTATATTTTTGAGTTGCTGAGGGGATTCGACAGCAAAGAGGCTGCCAAATTCTTTCCACCCAGACATTTCGAAATCGCTCCCAAAATAGTGGTAATCGGCGGCGGAACGGGATTGTCGACCCTTCTGCGTGGAATCAAACGCTATTCCAGATTCTACGATGAGCGGAATGTAACCGCTGTAGTGACCGTGATGGATGATGGAGGGAGTTCAGGCCGCATCAGGGCGGAACTGCATATCCTGCCTCCAGGCGACATCAGAAACTGTCTTGTAAGCCTGGCCAACGAGGAAACCCTGATGGCTGAACTTTTCAAATACAGATTCGAGGGCAGCGGAGAACTTTCAGGGCATAGTTTCGGAAATCTCTTCATTGCCGCGCTGACGAATGTCACCGGAGATTTCGAACGGGCAGTGGAGGAATCCAGCAAAATCCTGGCGATCAAAGGTACAATACTGCCTGCGATGAGTTCATCGCACACACTGATGGCAGAATTGAAAAACGGCAGCATCGCTGCAGGGGAATCCGAAATCGGCATCACCCAGGGCAAGGAGATCAAGCGGGTCTTTCTGGATCCCCCTGGAACAGCCGTCAATCATAAAGTGATCCAGGCCATCAGTGAGGCTGACTGCATCATATTCGGACCCGGCAGCCTGTTCACCAGCGTGATCCCGAATCTGCTGATACCGGAAATCCGGGCTGTGCTGTCTGAAAGCGCGGCCCTCAAGATTTACATCTGCAACATCATGACTCAGCCACATGAGACGAGCGGTTTCACGGCTTCCGATCACATCAGGACTATTCTGGAGTATCTGCCTAAAGTGAAGCTGGATTATTGCATCATCAATTCCCAGCGGGGATCCGAAGAATCGCTCACCAGATATGCTCTCAAGGAGTCGTATCCGGTTGTGGTCGACAGGGACCAGCTGGCGAGGCTCGACACCGACATTGTCCTGGACGAATTGATGGAGGAGTCGGATTATTTAAGGCATAATTTCAAGAAGCTGGCCCGGCTGATTATCAACCTGGTGGTTAACAGGATCTATGAAGGAAAATAGGAAGATCGATTTTTCCTATCCGAAGAAGGTCGAATTCATCTCCATCCTCAGAGAGGATCTGCAGAAGGCTTTATCAGGGGATGGAATCAGCCATTCGCGCCTGAATGACCTTACTTTTATCCTCAATGAAATGTTCACCAATTTTCTCAGGCACAGCGTCTCTCCCGCTGAAAGCCTTTTCAGATATGAAGTCAGCCTTTTTGCGGATAAGCTTCAGCTGATTGTAACCTACATTGACCAGGAGTATTCTGAAATCAAGCTCCTGCCACCCAGAATCGAAGAGCTTCCGGTTGACGGATACGGGCTTTTCATGGCTAGTAAAATGTCCAGGGAAATGAAAATCGAGTACCTGACCCGGGAAAAGCTCCTTAAATTCACTTTCCTGCTGGCAGCATGATCAGGATCGGGCAGCACAAATCTAAATATATTTACATTATCCTGTTGTTTTCATTATGGATCAGAATTCATGATCTGGGTGGATTCTGCCTTTTCTGGGATGAACTTTTCGGCCGGGACTGGAACACCGGACGGAGCATTGGCGGGACCATCGTCAAAATCCTTAGAGACGATGTGCACCCTCCCCTTTATTATCTGATGCTGAGGCCTTTCCTGTCGCTCCCGCTCAGCCAGGAATTTGCGCTGAGGCTGCCTTCCGCCCTGCTCGGGGTAGCCGGTGTGTATGTCACATACCTGGCTGCCTGCGCCTTGTTCGGATTGGAAGCAGGAGTGATTTCGGCTCTCCTACTCGCGATCAATCCGATGCATATGTTCCATTCCCAGGAAGCCAGGATGTACACTCTGCTGTATCTTGTCTCAGTGATTTTCTTCTGGGCCTGGATGAAATTCGACAAAACCGGCAAATCAAGGGATTTCTGGCTGCTCGTGATGGCATCGGTTCTTGGATTTTACAGTCATTATTATTTTGTTTTTCCTTTTCTCTTCCTGGCCGCAGCCTATCTGCTGACACACCGGAATCTGCGTTCGCTCTCAATTTTAGCGGCCTGGCAGGCAGCTGTGCTGGTTTGCATACTTCCGGTGCTTGTCTGTGCCAGAGCCTCGCCCTTCCATCCCGGTTTTTCCTATCAGATATCGCTGCATGCCTGGTGGCTGAAACCTGCCAATTTCATGCAGTTTCTGGATAATTTCAGCATCATGCTGGAAGGTCGCCATTTCCAGCTGACAGGTTACTGGGGGCTGATCATCATGATTATTCTGCTTTTGCATGGCTTCAGAGCGGGAATCGGCGACATCAGGCGGAAATACATGCTGCTGGCTGCTTATCTCTTTTTCCCACTTCTCCTCCTCTTCGGCTTTTCTCATCTGATGAGCGCACTGTTTTCAGCGGCAGTCTATGAACCAAGCCATGCGATGTTCGCACTTCCCGCACTGATCCTGCTGCTTGCGGTCAGCCTGAGCAGGATGCCACTCAAAGTCCGTTACCTGTGCCTGGCTGTTCTGCTTCTGATTGAATGGCAGGGAGATCTGAGCCAGTTTTCAGTTCGAGACCGGAGCCTGCTCGAAGTCAGGGATTTTCTAGCGCGTTCAAACAGACCCGGTCCACTGCTGGAGTCGCCTTTCGCCATGCTCGGGACGGCGAAAATGTATATTTCTCCGGAAATCACTCCCCTGACAACCCCTGAATACACCCCGGAGAACGCCGGGGTGCTGCTTGAGAAAAGATTGTCCAGTGATCAGGATCTTACTCTGATCTGGAGAGATGCCGGCCAACTGGCCGGAGAAGGCGAGAAGCGGGATCTGGCAGCTAGGGAATTCCTGATAAAGAAATTTGGGATCTCGCAGGTATATGCCTGCTATACGCCTCATGTAAGGGGAGCGTTTAAGGTTTTCCGTAATCATGTGTCCCAATCTACCGGAGAATGCTGTCTGAACCTGAACTTTCAACAGGAAATGGGGCTGACTTACTGGAGCGAAGGATTTCCCGATGAAATAGTTAGAAGGTGGGGTGCTGCTTTCCACCTTTTCCTTTCGTGCGGCGATACCTATCATCTGACTGTTTATAGAGGGATCAGGCAATTACCGTTTTTTGTGCCAAGGATGCCTTTGACCGTGTTTTACGCTGATCATCCCAGCCTGAATCTGCAGATCAGGCTTCCGTACTTTTTTTCACTGTGGTGGATCGCGCTCTTGAACTTAGGCTGCCTGTCTTTACTGCTCTGCGGAGCCTGGCTGTTGATCTCGCAGGAGCGTCAAAACATTAAGAAGTTCTAAGATTCGAAAGGTATTTCTCAGCTAGAAACGCAGCTGAGGCACCGTCTGCGCAAGCCGTGATAACCTGTCGCAGCGGAGTTACCCGCAGGTCCCCTGCTGCAAAAATTCCAGGTACGTCGGTTTGCAGCTCTCTGG
Organism: Candidatus Wallbacteria bacterium; assembly: GCA_028687545.1. Lineage (NCBI taxonomy): Bacteria > Candidatus Walliibacteriota > Candidatus Wallbacteria bacterium. Next base: position 24,061 of record JAQTZZ010000012.1, on the reverse strand, counting down.
TTTTCACGAAACCTTCCTCCAGTTCCACCAGATTCTTGAATATTTCCGAATTCGGGATCAGGCCGACGAAAATAAAGGTTCCTGTGACTGGAAGCTCCGATATAGCCCCGCTTTCAGTATTTCTCAGCAGTATATTTTCCACTCCTGTTTTGCCTCGAATTTCTTGCACAACAGAGTTCAGGACAGGTACTATCTTGGAATTTTGCTTGAGCCGTTCCTTTACTATACTGGTGGCGCGGAATTCCAATCTGCGGTGGATCAGATAGACTTTTTTTGCGAATTTAGTCAGATGCAGGGCTTCCTCGCAGGCACTGTTTCCGCCGCCGACTACAGCTACATCCTGATTACGGAAAAAGGGTCCGTCGCAGGTTGCACAGTAAGAAACTCCCCTGCCGGTGAATTCACGCTCGCCGGGCACCTCCAGTTTTTTGTAGCGGGTTCCTGTAGCGAGTATCAGTGAACTTGCGGAAAATTCCCCTTCGCTCGTTCTCACTGTAAAAAAATGTCCTGTTTTCCGGATTTCAAGGGCTTCCGCGATTTTGATACTGCAGCCGAATTCCCGGCATTGATTCTCCATGATCTGCATCAGGGCGTATGTGCCTGTTTTGCCTGTTCCCGGGTAATTTTCGATTTCCGAGCTCAACAGGATCATTCCACCTGGCGCGGTTTTCTCGATGATCAGGGTGGACAGGCGGGAACGGGAAGCATAAAGTCCTGCAGTCAGACCTGCAGGTCCTCCTCCGATGATGATCAGATCCAGTAATTCCATGGTCAGAGGTATCTGCTGATCAGACTGGTAAGGTCTTTTTTGGGTAGAGCGCCGACCTGGGTTTCCATCACAACGCCATCCTTGAACAGGATCAGAGTTGGTATGCTGCGGATCCCGTATTTACCGGCTGTTTCGGCGGATTTATCGACATCCATCTTGCCGACTTTGATTTTATCCTGATATTCTTTGGCGATTTCATCGATCATGGGTGCCAGCATCTTGCAGGGGCCGCACCATTCGGCGAAAAAGTCCACCAGTACGACACCCTTGTGTTTCAGCACTTCTGCTTCAAAATCCTTGTCAGTAAAAAAAGTGGCCATGTTTCCTCCGTTATTGATTGCAAAAACTCTGCAAACCACGCATGGTTAAGGTTTGCTATGATTTTTTACGCAGCCTTTCGGCTACTGAATAGACAAGATTGTTATAGAGGTCGCGTCCGAGACGCAGAGCCTCCCTGTCGCCGTGCAACTGAGCATAATACTCAAGAGTGTCCATCAATAGATATGCTCCGCGGTAAATCTGTGACGGATCGAAATTCCAGATCGAAGCCCACCAGTACTGACAGGAATAGATAGCTTTATCCATCAGCTCTCTGAGTGTGGGGTCAGCCCCTTTATCTTTCTCTACACACGAGAGAACATGATAAGTAAGAACCCACTGATTGTGATGGATCGGATTGTGCCTGCTCTGCCAGAGAGGATATGGGTCATCTCCCTGCAGGTCCTGCATCGAAGCGGACCAGGTGGACGGAGGAACAAAGCTTTTTCTGAGAGGAAACTTGGAGAAGATTTCCGACAGCGTGGCCAGCTGCAGGTCATCGTGATTCGGAAGTTCGTATAACATGGAGCGCAGAAATTTTTCTTCGTAGAAACGATGGTGATGTCCGAATGTTTCTCCATCCAGGGCGATGATCAGGTATCCGTCCTTGCCGTCGAACCATTTGTCCAGATCCTCGTCGATCCGGTTGATGAAGTCATTGCCTTTCCAGGAGTTGAAGGAGAGTTCATTGGACCAGCGGTTTGAGCGCAGGAATACACCGAGACCGGAAACCTCGGGAATGTAATCGAACGGACTCTGCTGGTGATAATAGTTGTAGGGAAGATCATCCGTAATCGCCCATTTGTAACCCATTTCACATATCAGGGTTCCCAGATGCGAAGAGAAGCACATTTCAGGGGGAAAAATTCCGGAAGGTTGGAAGGAATTACCGAAAACCTTGCGGCTTTTTTCACTGTTGACGGTAAGCTGGCGGGTAACCTCAGTCTGCGGGATCAGAGGGAATATCGGGTGATAGGCACCTGAACCGGTGAATTCCAGATTGCCGGTTTCAGAAGCTTTCCTCAGATTTTTTACTATATCGTCATGCCCGCATGAAAGCAGTTTTTCGGTCAGGCTGTAATTGATGTTAAGGGTGAATTTGGGTAATAGATCAGAGGTGAAGATTTCCGAAAGTGGCAGGTAGCATTGTTTGACAATTTCATGGATCACGAAGTCGAGCTGAGTTGGCGGCTGGTAAATGTGCAGCAGAAAGCCAAGGTATTTCAAGGTGGAGTCTCCTTCAGGAACTTTGATTTAACATGAAAAAGGGTATCACAACAGAGAAAAGAATGTCAAAACGAACCAGGCTTTGAGGCATTTTTTCCTAGTGTTCAGACTTACTTGCCAGACTGATTGCAGTTGTCACATCCTCAAGCGTGAATGGTTTTTTGAGGATGGCTTTCATCCCGAGTTTCATGGCTTCAAGGTAATCTTCAGGAGAATCGGAAGCTGTGCAGAGAATGCATTTGATTTCAGGATCAAAAGATTTGAGTTTAGTGAAAACATGGCAGCCATCTAAAACCGGCAATCTATAATCCATTAAAACAAAATCGATTATTAAATGATTCTGTCTGAAGAATGCCACTGCCTCAAGGCTGCCAGCCATAGGGATTGGAAACATTCCCAGCTGTTTGAGCATGGGGGAAATCAGTTTCAGAAAATCTTCATCATCATCGATGATCAGTACATTCGGGGTTTTGTGATGTTCGATTGCCGGCATCGCACTCTCCCTAAAAGATGGTCAAGGCTATTTATCCAGTATGCCATGTTCTGTGTCAGTACGTCAAGAGACTATTGCGGCAGTTGAGCAAATCTGGATTCTTTCTAAACTTCCGATTCCGGGTCGATCCCCAGCCGCCACTCATAAGTCCAGTAAATCATGAATCCAAGCAGGCCGAATGCCAGGGGACCTAAGCCGATACCCAGTTCGTTGAGATAAAGAGCCATCTTGGTGTCAAAAGTCCCGGATGGGACGAAGGACAGACCGATTGCCAGCAGGACTGAGGAGAACCCGAGAATTGTGACTGCCCAGGCCCCTGGGGCGGCACCAGGGACTCTGTATGGCCGCACTGCATCAGGAAATGATTTTCTGAGCTTGATGAAAGCGCCGAACATCAATAGATAGGGGATGAAATAAGTGATCGTGGCCATCAGTACCAGTGCCTGGTAAATCGCATCCACAGATGGGAAAAATGAGGTCAGCAGCACAATGATTGTCATGAAAACAGCTTGAATCAGCAGGGCGTTCTGAGGCATTCCTTCCCGATTCAGCCTGGTGACGGCCTGCGGGAAGACGCCCTGCTTGGTGCTTTCGAACAGCATCTTGATGGGGCAGACTATCCAGACACTGATTCCTCCAAAATTTCCGATCAGTATCATCACGGCCATGGCACCGACCAGATATTTAATCTGCAGTTCATCCGCGAGCAGTTTGGTTGCATCCATCACACCGCTTGCTGCTCCGATTTTTTCGGGGGATATGATCAGTGTAAGAGCGGTTGTGGCTATGATGTAAACTCCGGCGATGATCAGGGCTGAAATTACCGTGGCTCTAGGAAAAGTCTTCTGTGGATTCTCGGTTTCTCCTGCCAAAATCGGCGTAAGTTCGATCCCTGCCATGGCGAACATCAGCATTGAAAAGTTGGAAAGGCCCGCCGTAGAGCCGAGACTTGGCAGCCAGCTGCACAGGGAAAAGTCGGTCGGGACCGGTCGCCTCCAGAACAGGGAGGACATCACTCCAAGTCCGATGATTGTCAATCCAGGCAGAATTGTGCCGACAGACCCGCTCAGGTTGGACAGCCATTTACCGGTTTTCAGGCTTTTGAAATTGAAAAGTGTCAAGATCCAGAAGATCACCAGAACCGATGAGCAGACATAGAGCTTGTTGTTTTTCAGGGCGGGGTCGATCAGAAACGCGATCACTACTGCGCTTGCCGTCAAAATGCTTGGAAAATAGAAAAGGTTGCACAGCCAGTAGAACCAGGAAGTGATGAAGGCGGATTTTTCTCCGTAGGCTTTCCTTACCCAGATATACATCCCTCCCTGGTCCGGCCAGGTGGTTGCAAGTTCCGAAGAAATCAAGCCCAGTGGTATGAAGAAGACCAGAGCCGCCAGAATCCAGTAGGAGGTGGAAGCTGCCCCATACTGGGCTGCAACAGGCAGCCAGCGCAGTCCGATGATCGCAGTGACATTCATCAGAACAATATCCCATAATCTCATGTTTTTCATGTCTGCCTCTTTTGCTTAAAAAATGAATCAAAAAGAGAACATCTGATGATAGCTTTAAGCTCCAAATATTTCAAAATGCCGAATCTGAAAAAAAGTCTTGAAATTAATCCTCTGACCTAATAAAATAAATTCATCCCTTCAACAAAGGATGCTGCATGGATATTGATAAGTTTAAAAAATTTTTAAGCGACCCTGATCCCAACACCAGGAAAAAAGCAATCATTGCCCTTGCCAAGTCGGATTACAGGCATAAGCTGGAGATACTTGTTCAGATCTCAAAGACAGATCCCAGTCCTGCAATCCGGGAAGGTGTTCTCAAGATCATTGATCAGATCAAAAAAGAAGCTCCCGCACAGCCTGACCAGAAACCGGCTGCTACCCCAGCACCAGGAACAGCCCACGACAGACTGCAGGCCGATGCAGCCACGCAGATTGGAACGATTTTCACTTCCGGCAGCATTGAGGACAAGATTGATGTGCTAGGGAAACTGATCGAGCGGGAAGTGGGATTTGAAGATTTTCAACCCAAGACGATCTGGGAATTTCTGGCCAAGGAGACTGATCACAAAGTTGTGATGAAGGGAATGGAATACATTTTCAAAGAAGGAACTCAGGATTTAAAACTGGTCATCCTGAATCAGATTTACGAAGGAACATTCAAGATCCCTAAAGATATTCTCAGGGAACGGGTCATGTATGAGGTCGATTCAAATGTTCTCTCCGAAGCCGTGAAAGTACTGGGAAAGGTCGGGAACGACAGCGACATCGACATGATTACGCAGAAGCTCAAACACGTCGATGACCGCGTCCGGATAAGCAGCATTCTGGCGTTGCGCCTGATCGGCAATGAATTCACCCATGAATATGTGCTGCCTATGCTCCACAACAAGGATGAGACCGATGAAGTCAAAGCAAAAGCTGCTGCTTATGTTTTTGAGAAAGATCCTGAAACTGCTGTATTCCTGATGGAAGAAATGCTCGAAAAAGCCAAGGATAAGTATGGTGTGCAGACAGTAATCATGGCTCTTGAGGAAATCAATCACAAGAGCGTAGCCAAACTTCTCGCCAAAGCCCAGGAAAAGTTCAAGACTTACGCCGGCAAAAATCTTTTGGAAGAAGCCCAGCTCGCCCTCAACAAGAAGAAGTAGCTTCAATTGCGTTACGTTATCTGCTCAGACCTGCATGCAAATCTGGAAGCGGTTCGTGCCTTTGAGAGTTCAATTTCTGTATTGGACAAACTGGTGATTCTAGGTGATTTTGTAGGCTATAATCCTGACCCCGAACCAGTCATTGAAATCATGCGCAGATGGGATGAGGAAGGGCGGATCTTCGCTAAAGTTACCGGTAACCATGATCTGGCAGTGACCGACCTTTCGGTTCGGGCGAGATTCACCGACCACGCCAGGTCAGTGATTTCCTGGACAGGGGACAAATTGTCGGCTGAGTCAAAAACCTGGCTGGCAGGGCTGCCGGTTTCCGGGAGTCTCAGCAGCTCTGTGTTTTATTGTCATGGCAGTATCCGGGACACGCATGAGTATATACTGGACGATCAGACTGCACTTGAAGTTTTCGATGAATTACCTGTAGGCGGGAAAGTGCTGTTTTTCGGACATACTCATTTTCCAATCATCCTCGAGCTGAATCAAAAACGCGAAATGACGATTTATGAAACAGCAGATGAGCTGGAATTCAAATTTAAAAACGATTGTCTTTATCTCATAAATCCGGGCAGCATCGGTCAGCCTCGCGACGGAGACCCCAGGCTGTGTTATCTGGTGTATGACCAGGAAAACAACACCGTGACCTACCATAAGAAAGAATATAATTTTACCGCTACCCAGAATAAGATCGTCAGCTCAGGTCTTCCGAAATTGCTGGCCCTAAGATTGAGCGAGGGAAAGTAAACTGTGACCCGTAAAATCAACCGCCTCACCATCAGTCCTGACGGTTTTATCTTTGATTCCGAGACAGGCAACAGTTATACGCTCAATTCCGTCGGGCTTCTGATTGTAGAAAAACTCAGGCAGGGGATTAAAAAGATACTCATCATTTCCTGGCTTGTCAGAGAGTACGAGGTTTCCCGTCAGGAAGCCGAAGCAGATTTGACCTCTTTCATGGACGATTTGAAGCGCTGCGGATTTCTGGAGGACAAATGAAGTTGATCTGCGGGGTTTCAGGGATCAATACCGCAGATAATCCTGGGCCTGGTTTCGGAATCGTCCGCAGTATACTTGAAATCGACAGTGAAGTGAAATGTTTTGGTCTGGCCTATGATGCGTTGGAACCCGGGATTTACTTGCGGGATTTCATCGAAAAATCATTTCTGATGCCCTATCCTTCCGGTGGAAGAGAGCCTTATCTGAATCGCCTCATGTATATCAAGGAAAACTACGGCCTTGATCTGGTGATCTCAGCCCTGGATTCGGAATTACCCTTGTATATTGAATCAAAGGAACAACTCGCAGAAGCAGGGATCCGTACATTTCTCCCGGACAAGGAACACTATGACCTGCGGGCCAAGGACAAGCTGGTAGAAGTCGCTGACTGCATCGGGATCGAGTATCCGAACACCAGAGTGGCAAAATCACTTGAGGAATTCATTTCAGCCGTATCAGAGATCGGCTTTCCCCTGCTTGTCAAGGGAATTTTTTATCGCGCATACAGATGCCATCATTATCAGCAGGCCCTTCAGAGTTTTGACTCGCTGGTTGCAGAATGGGGATATCCGGTGCTGGTCCAGAAAGCCGTTAACGGAGAAGAAATGAATGTGATCGGCCTGGGAGACGGCGAAGGCGGCAGTCTGGGGCTGGTAGGACTGAAAAAGCTCACTGTCACTGCCCAGGGTAAGATCTGGACCGCTGTATCGGTTAAAAACGAGCCCATGCTTGAAGCAGCCCGGAAATTTGTCAAGAAATTTAAATGGAGAGGCGGGTTTGAACTGGAATGCATAGTTCAGAATGATGATGTCTATCTGATAGAGATCAATCCCCGTTTCCCGGCCTGGGTTTATTTTGCCACAGCCCTGGGGATCAATCTGCCGTATCGGCTTCTATTGACTGCGATGGGCAAAGATGTTGACAGGGGATCCGATTATGAGGCGGGTAAGCTTTTTGTGCGCTATACTGATGAACTGATTTGCGACATGGATCTTTTTCAGAAAATGGCAACCAGGGGAGAAGCATGAAGAAAAAGTACGAAAAACCGGTGATCCAAAAGCTCCAGACCGGAATGACTAATAAATTCGGCACACCCTCCACGGCCTGTCTGAAAAAAATCCGCAGCCGGATTGAGGGCGTGGAAATTGAAGAACTGGTGCAGAAATTCGGTTCCCCGCTGTTCGTTTTTTCGGAAAATACGATCCGCAACCGTTACCGGACCTTTGCCAATGCCTTCACCACCCGCTATCCGGATGTGGAGTTCAGCTGGTCATACAAGACAAATTACCTGGATGCCATCTGCTGCATCCTGCATCAGGAAGGCGAATCAGCTGAAGTGGTGTCGGAATTTGAATATGATAAAGCCCTCAGGATTGGAGTACCGTCCAACCGGATTATTTTCAACGGTCCCTATAAACCGGTCGATACCTTGAAAAAAGTTGTTCTGGGGGGCGGCAGAATCAATCTTGATCATTATGAAGAAATCCAGGATCTGGAAAAGACAGCAGCCGATCTTGGAAAAACTGTGCAGGCAGGGCTGCGTATCAATCTGGACGCCGGAATATCCCCCCAGTGGACCCGCTTCGGCTTCAACCTGGAAAACGGCCAGGCTCAGCAGGCTATGAAGCGTATCAGGAGCGGCAGAAAAATCCAGATCAACGGCCTGCACTGCCATCTGGGGACTTTCATTCTGGAGCAGAAAGCCTATGGGATCGCGGCCAGGAAACTATGCGATTTTTTGCATCACTGTGAAAAGGAGTTTGGAGTCAGCATTGAATACATTGACATGGGAGGCGGTTTTCCTTCCTGCAGCCGGTTAAAGGGGATCTATCTGCCGCCTGAACTTGCAGTTCCTTCGATCGAGACTTACGCAGAAGAGATTACAGGGGAAATTCTGAAAAAATTCAAACGTAATCCCCCCAGGCTGATTCTGGAATCAGGAAGATACATCATCGATGAAGCCGGCTTTTTAATCACTTCAGTGCATGCGGCCAAGACGCTGCCAGGAGGACTGAGAGCCTATGTGCTGGATGCCGGAGTCAATATCCTTTTCACTTCCAACTGGTATAAATTCAACATTGAACTGACCAGTGAAGTTCCGGGTCCTAATGTACCCAGTGTGCTGTATGGACCGCTCTGCATGAATATTGATCTGGTGGATGAGCATACTTACCTGCCGTCCCTGCCCCGCGGGACAAAACTGGTTTTGTCTCCAGTCGGTGCATACAATCAAACTCAGTCCATGCAGTTCATCAGATACAGGCCTGCCTCATTGCTGATCGGAAGGAACGGAGAAATTGATTTGATCAGAGAAGCCGAGACGCTGCAAGATATAGTGAGACTGGAGAGAATACCGGACAGGCTGAGATTAACTGATGAAAGTAAGTAAGATTTTTTTGCCTGTCTTGAAAAGTTACGCTGAAGTTTACCTTCTGGATGGACCTTTCCTGGGATTCATGCTGCTGGCTTGTTCGCTGCTCAACCCTCGTGCCGGCCTTGCGGGTCTGTTCTGTGTTTTATCTTCTGTCCTTTTTGCCAGGCTGATCAATCTCAGCAACATTTTTGACAGCTCCAGCGCATATCTTTACAATCCGCTGCTGGTAGGGATGTATCTGGGAGAGGTCTTCAAATCAGGACTTTTTTCCCTGCCCCTGATTTTTTTGGCAGGGATCCTCTCTTTTCTAGCCACTTATGCCCTGTCCGGTATCCTGGCCGTCCGTCATAAACTGCCTGTACTGAGTCTGCCATTTGTAGTGGTAGGAGGCCTGATGTGCCAGCTCGGCATCAGATATCCTTCCCTGGTCGAACAAGCAATCCAGTCGCCTCAGTATCTGACATGGGGCAGTGACCTTCCACTGGTTATCAGGGGATTTTTTACCGCGCTCGGGGGGCTGTTCTTTTCACCGTCCCCTGCGATCGGCTGTCTGATTTTTCTGCTGATCTTCATCCATTCGCGGATTCTGGCTTTTCTTGCAGTTACCGGTTATTTCACCGGTTCCGGGATGGAGTATCTGCTGAACGGGTCTCTGAACGACTCTTTTCTGGATTTCTATGCTTTCAACTACATCCTGATCGCTATGGCGATCGGTGGAATTTTTCTGGTTCCTTCCATCACCAGTTATCTTCTGGCTGTATTTGCAGTGCTTGTTTCAATCCCGATTTATGAATCAGCGCGACTGTTTTACCTGGCTTCCGGATTTCCAGTCTTTACACTGCCTTTCAATGCGACTGTGCTGATCTTCCTGTATACCCTGGGGTATTCGGGATTCAAGTACCTATCCACACTTTACTATTCCGGTTCCCCTGAGCGCACCCTCTCTTATTATATTACCTATGGCAAGAGATTTCCCCGTCACTGGAGAGTAATCAGCCTTCCTGTTTTAGGGAAATGGACCATCTGGCAGTCTTTTGATGGTGAATGGACCCATCAAGGCATGCTGAAGAATTCCATTGATCTGGTGATCAGGGACGAGCGTGGCACAACTTTTTCCGGTCTGGGAACTGCGTTGAGCGATTTTTATGCCTATCGCAAGCCGATCTATGCACCTGTCCGAGGAAAAGTGGTTTCGATAGTCAAGGATATTCCAGATAACTCACCGGCCATAGTAGACAGCGAGCGCAGCTACGGTAATTTTGTGCAGTTGTATGATGAGAGGGGATTCTATGTGCTGATCGCCCATTTCGCCTCAGGCTCGATCCTGGTGGAACCCGGAGACTGGGTGGAAGTCGGAAATCTGCTTGGATTCTGCGGAAATTCCGGGTATTCACCCCAGCCCCATGTCCATATCCAGGCGCAGCTTACTCCTGATCTGTTTTCAGGCACTGCCTCTTTTCTTTTCGATGCATTCATTGGGAATAACACTGTATTTCGGGATAATGCGATCCCTCCGGAAAGATCAGACATCGAGTCTGTCATTGCTGAGAAAAACCTGTCTCAGAAAGTGAATTTCATTCTGGGAAAATCATTCATCTACCAGGTGAACGAAAAGGGAAAACCTTCCAGAATTGAGAAATATACCGTGAGAATGGACGAGGCAGGTGCCACTTATCTGACGGACGAGAAAAACAGGCTTTATTTTGTCCTGAGGGAGCGGATTTTCATTTTTTATAATTATTTTTTCAAAAGCGAGTCCAGCTTAAAGTTCTTGTTCCTAGCGCTGCCCAAGCTTCCACTTTTTTACAGACCGGAAGTCAGCTGGCAGGATCATCTGCCGCTGGAACTTGTTGCCGGCAAGCTCACAAGCGGCATCTGCAGGGCTATCAGTTCGCTTAACCACGAGCTTTTTGAAATATCCGGCACTTACACCTTCAATGCTCCATTCAGCATCAAAGGCAATATCGCTTTCCAGGGCAGAAAAATCCAGACTCAGGTACTGCTGGATGATAGATGCGGATTCAAGAAAGTTGTGTTCATGGACGGAAGGAAAGAACTGGAGATGCTGCTTAGAAAACCTGGCGAGGAGGTATGATGAGTGAGCCTGTCACCTATTCTCTGCTTCAGGACAGAGTTTTTCGATTTGTCTTTAGAATGAGGAAAGGATTCATTGACTGGCGCAGGCCGCTGATACTGCTTTATCTCCCGAGTCTGATGGTTTTTCTGGGAGCAATGCTTGACGGCACTCTTTTCACTCTGCCGGCTTCCAAAGGAGTAAGCCTGTGCTATCACCTCGGAAATCTCTCATTTCTCTTTTTCTTCCCGCTGCTGGTGATTTGTTTTGCTACGGCTTTGATCGAATATCATGACTTTTTGTCAGGCATCCGGGATCTGATCGACAGGGAAAAGCTGACTGATGCAGATGGAGCCCAGACCAAACTCGGGAAAAAATTGGAAAATCTGCTTTGCAGAGGGTTTGTTCAGTGCAGAAGAGACAGATTTTACCATTACTTTTTTCTGGCAGTAGGAATTTGCCTTGTACTGGTGAATGCCAAGCTCACATCTGAAATAGGGATCTATGTTCAAGTCTTCGGCCAGGACAGTTACGATACCTTGAACTATCCCTTTGGCTGGTTTGCCATGCGTTTATTCTACCTGGTTTTCTGGGGAATATTCACACCGCTGATTGTGGAAAAGCTGCTTCTCATGATCAGGTCTTTGAATGGCATTTTCATGGCTGTGCGAATGGAAAACGCCCTCTCAGTCAATCCACTCCACCCTGACAATGCGGGAGGGATGGGAAAGCTGGGTGTACTGGCTCTCAAACTCAATTATACGATCGCGATCTCCCTCCTCTTCCTGATCGCGCTCTATATCACACACGGCCTTAACTGGCCCCTTGTCACAGGCGGGATCCTGGTGATGATGCTGATCTGCATCGTGTTTTTTCTGCCGCTCCTGGAAGCCCACAGAGCCATGTCGGCTGCAAAGCTTCATCTTCTGCAGAGCCTGTCGAGCAAATATTCTGAAATCAACTGTAAGCTCATGAAGCGGGTGCTTGACACAGACAGCATTTCCGAGATGTTCAACCAGGACGGTGACGAGATCTACGATTCACATCAGAAATTGTCAAAGATATATGAACACATCTGCCACATGCCGACCTGGCCTTATGACGTCAAAATGCTCTCCACCTTCTGTTCCACTATGATAGTGCCGCTTCTGATCTTTGCCAGGGAAATCATGACCAATCCGGATAATATCCTGAGCGCGTTTCTCAAGATATTTTCAAGAGACTGAGCGGACAGGTTAAAACCAGTATTGCCATTTTGACAAAATGATCCGGTTTTTGTTATAGTGACCGTATAAAATTATTCTACCGGAGATCCGGGCAGGAGAAACAGATCAAACTACCAGCCGATGTTGAAAATCTCGTATACAGCCAGAACAGGTCTGAATGCGAATGCCAGAAGTGCGGGCGTTACGTAGGAGCCTGTGAAGTATGTCCTTTCTGCAGGCATTTTAATGCCAAGCGCCTGTCGGTCCGCATCCTTAAATATGGATCTCCGATCGCGACAATTCTGGGAATTTTATTCCTGTTCATACTGGCCCGGTACATAGACAATCCTAGGGTCAAGGTAGCTGAACTGGGACAGATGAATAATTACGCCCAAGTCATTGTTGAAGGTGCTGTTTCCGGAGACCTCAGATATTACAAAGCTACCCGGGGCGGGGAAGAGGCAGGCGGTTCCCTTGAATTTCAGGTTGATGATGGAACTGAAGTGATTAAAGTCCGCTGCTATGACGATGCAACCCGTGAGTTGATAAAAGAACGAAAGATCCCTGCAATCGGCGATAAAGTAGTGATCCATGGAACATTTCAATCAAGGGGCAGGAGTGAGTCGCTGATTCTCGGTTCAACCTATGGTCTTACGATTTCCAGAAAACGGCCTGATACAGTTACGGCTAGCAGTGAAATCAGTGTACTGCTGAGTAAAGACGAAACACAGACCGAAGGCATTCTGATAGAGGGAAAATTGATTTCTTCGGCTTACAACCGCTTCAGGATGGAATTCATGATCGATGACGGTTCAGGTGGCACAATCCTGGCCTATCTTCCGGGCGGTGTCCTGGATGCGCTTGGAATCTCCGAAGGAGCAGGAACCTGGGAAGGAATGCCGCAGTCAGGTGATCTGACAAGAATTTCCGGCGTCCCTGTGCCTGAGCGCGGCAAAAATGCCGGATTTTCGATTGCAGTAGCCATGCCTGAAGACATCAGGAAGGTGCAATGAATACTGAAAGCAGCGGAGATTTGACAATGAATCCTGAGACATCTGCTCAGAATGAGATTACTATTCCACATGACAGATTTTCGAAGGAAAACTGTGAAAGCTGCGGCCGTTTTCTGGGGCCTGAGCGTCAGTCCTGCATATATTGCGGTGCACTGAGAAGTTCCCGGATTCCAGTCAGGAATTTTTACTGGTTTGGATATTTCCTGGTCTGCCTCGGTTTTTTTTACTTTTTTCTGGCTCTTACATACAAGCCAGTGTTTATTCCGATTTTCTCACTGAACGAAACGATGAATTTTAAAAGAGTGAGGGTTAAGGGACTGGTGACTGCTGCATATACAAATCTGGATAAATACAAAAGGAACACTTCCGTCAGCCTGACTCTCCGAGGACTTAAGACCGATGGAACCGTCGACTGGAGTGACAATGATCAGAATGTGATAAGGCTGAAGGCTGAGGGTGAAAATGGAACAGCTTTGAAAAACAGCGGTAACCTTCCCAAAAACGGAGATCTGGTGGAGTTATCAGCTTCTCTTTATGCCGGACCCGGATATCGAGTCCTCAATCTTTCTTCACAGCAGTTTATAAAAATCATTGGCCATACTATGTCGGCTGGCGGAATCGCCTATGCTCCGGCTACTGTGACAGAACTTCTTGCTAATGCTGAATCCTGGCGTGACAAGGCGGTCCTGGTGAAAAAATCCCGAATCGTCAAATGCCGTGAGAAGTACATAATTGAAATTTCCGATCCTGATGCGGATCCGCCCCAGAATTTCCTGGTTTTCGGAATAAAACCCGAACAGTATTCTGAAGGTGATCTTGTATCTGTCAGGGGGACTTTTACTTTTTACTCAGATGGAGGCTATTGGGAAATCAAGACAGACAAGGGAGACCGCGATGCCGTAACCCCCTGGCGGGAGGAGTAAGAAAATGACTTCAACTATGGTGTTCATGTCGATACTCGCATCTCTTATCGGGATGATCATTGCTGCTGCGGTTTCGCTGATCCCCGGGCTGCATATCTATAATGTGATTGCAATTACCATGCTTTTTACGTTTACAGCAGTTAACATGTTTGCCGGTACTGACCCTATGGTTTTGACATCGTTCATGCTTGGAATGGTAGTTGGATTTTCGATGCTGTTTACCGTTTCTTCCCAGTATTTCCAGCCTAATGATGAATCCTTTCGTTCGATAATGCTGCCTCATGAAAGATTTCTTCTCGAAGGACGAGGACATGAAGCTGTCATGCTTGGGGGAATTGGTGGACTTCTGGGACTTTTCGTGATCACAATCCTTATTCCAATCCTTTCAGGACCGATTTCCACAGTGCTTAAACTGATTCAACCGCACCATTATTGGATTTTAGCGGTAGTGATTGTATTTATACTGATGACAGAATGGCCCAAAGATCATGGAGTCGGTGCTGATCCAAAACAGCGTTTTCAGGACGGATGGGTCCAGCTTCTGATGGGTTACTTCACTTTTTTTGCTGCAGGAATCCTGGGAATTTTTATTTTCTTCCGTACCCTGGTCCCAGTGGAAAGCTCCTTCCAGTCCCTGATGCCTGTTTTTGTCGGACTGTTTTCAGTGCCTTCCTTTATCATGACGTTTGTTACCAGAACCAGAGTTCCTGTACAGCATGCCTGCCAGAGTATACAGGTTCGCAAGATTGACATTGCCAGGGGCGGAATTTCCGGTTTTGTGGCTGGTGCCTTTGCAAGCCTCAATCCGGGTATGACTCCCGGACCTGCGCTGCTTCTCAGCGGGCATCTTACCTGTTCCAGCGGAGACAGGCAGTTCCTGATCGGTGGAGGAACTGCAAGGCTTCTATATTATGTAGGAGCTCTGCTGCTGTTTTTCCTGCCTGGCGTTTATATGCGGCGCGGTGGGGCAGCCATCAATATCAGCCTGTTCTTTGTCCCCGAAACCACTGAACAGTTTCTGCTTGTCTGCGGCATTATTGCTTTTATCGGAGGATTTTCGTTTCTGCTGCTGGCACCATTTTCTAGGCTCTGCATCTGGCTTGTGCATAAATTCGACTACAAGGTGTTTTCATTGATCGGTTTGATTATACTTGTCGGCTTGACTGCCTGGATCACCAGCTGGCAGGGTCTGATCATCCTTACTGTTTCTACCATGCTGGGAATTGTCCCCAACATGTGGCATACAAGACGGATCAGTCTCCTGGCGGTTCTTCTTGTTCCCATCTGTCTGAATATGGCTGGAATCGGCCCGAAAATAGCGCATTTCCTAGGTATTTATTGATATAGGGGGCATCTTGAAAGGAATTACCCATTTTATAAGCGGAGTTGCAATCGCCTCCTGTTTTCCAGAGGCAATAAATTCTGTATTCGCCACAAAAGGATTTCTGCTTCCTTTAGGCGGAGCATTCGGAGTCTTGCCTGACACCATGGATTTTCGATTCGCCAGATACTTCTGGAATTATCAGCATGTTGTGCGCATCAATGAGAACGACCTGAATCCTAGGGTTCCGGCTGAAGCAGTTGCAGCTGCTATCGATGAGGCGGCAGAAACAGGCAAGTCCGTCACTCTCAGGATGGACATCATTCGATTGTCTTCCTCATATTACAGGACATATCTTGTATTCGTAGACGAAGTGAATAAAGAAGTCACATGTCTGATCGGTCCTTTGAAGACCATGAGCCAGGTGATGGAAAAGCTTGAATACATGCCGGATGTTAGTCTGGTAAAAGAATCGATAAGTAAGCATGGTGTTGCTAAAACATTCCAGAATATCTATAAGATTGTTCCCTGCCTACAGGAAACTGCTCCTGGAGAAAACGCATTTTATACAGCCAAATTCAAGGCAGATGTGATCAATACATATTATGCAGAGACTGAAGTCGGAATTTTCTCAGGACCTGACTTTGAATTCGTTCCCGGGAAAAATAAAGTCAGAATTGACTTTATACCCTGGCATCGCCGCTGGTCGCACAGCCTTACTGTAGGAACACTTATGGGGCCGATTGGATTAGCGCTGTTCGCGGACTGGAACGCACTTTTCTCCGGGAATGTTGGTGGCTTTTTTACTCCGGGGGCGATTGCAGCATTCTTTATCTCGATTCTGGCGTTCTGGACGCATATCATCGAGGACCAGACCGGATTTCTGGGTTCAAACCTTTTTTATCCCTTCACTAAAGACCGTTCAGTGGGAATGAAATTGACCACAGCCGCTTCCCCAATGTCGAATATTTACACCAACTGGCTTGCAATAGCCACACTTGTCTGGAACCTGAATTCACGCGCACCTGAACCGGCCTTTACCATGCACTGGGCTTCAGAAATTGCAGGCGGGTTCGCCTCCTGGAACTATTACCTGGTTTCGCTCGCCAATTACACCACTTACTGGATTCTTATCCCCTACCTTCTTTTCCGACTGCTTAAATGGAGCTACCTTGGTGAACAGAAACGAAAGGATTACGAGGCGACAGAAACGCTTGAGATTTCAAGCTATGCCGGAGATCAGGCGGATTCATAACCAAAGGACGGACTTGAGTCTGCCTGTTTCAATCTGCCTTCCTCCTCCAGAATCTGATGACTGCACCGAGGAAGAGAAGCGCTAGGATCAGCCGCAATAGATCGTGACTCAGGAAGGTCGCCCGCAGTCTCGGTGTTTCGCCGATTTTTTTGAAGTAAAACTTTTTCCCATTGTCAGGCAGCTTGATCAGATTGCCTTCTGCTATCTCGAATTTCTGTTCCACTGTTTTTCTTTTTCTGGAGGCAAATCCTTGGAATTCCATGCCGGACTGCTTTTTTGGTTGATCTTTTCCGGACCAGGCTGTCTGATTCTGCATCAGATTCTGGGAAAAGATCTGGTCCATTTTCTGCTGTTGATTCGAGTCTCCGGTGTTTTCAGAAGCCAGTTTCTGTCGCTCTTCGTCCGCATCCTTGAGCACTGAATAACCTTTGCTTCCTATCTGTGCAGAAGTCACTTTAGAATACCCCAGGTCCAGCTTTCCCTGAAGAATCGACAGGTTTTCGCGGGCCCGGTTCTGAACAGCCAGGTTTTCAGAATTTTGAGCGCTGCGGACATTGCGGATCTCGTCCACCAGTTCCCGCAGATATTCCACATCCCCTTCCGATTCGCCGGCTCTCTCCAGATTACCTGAGAATCTGAGGTACCAGCGGTCTGACGGCAGGGTGACAGTCCAGAAGGTCTTGGCTATATCCAGTTTTTCCATGATCACTGGCGGTCTCAGGGAAAGCAGGCAGGGAAAAACCGTCTGGCGGCATTGATAGGTCAGCTCCAGCATCTGATCCATTGATCCGGCTGAGGTTTTTTCAAGAGGGATGATCAGGTTTTCTTCAGAGTCCCGGGCCGCCTGCACTGAGTGATCCTGGACGCGGACCTGCCAGAGTATGGCGAGCCTGGGGAGCTTCAGCCTGAAATACTGCAGCGAGCTCGTGCGGATTTTATAAGAAACCTTATTGAGCGAATATCCTGATCCGTCCATAAATGTGTTGAGACTGGCCCAGAGCACTGATGCTTTGACCAGCACCGCACTCTCGATTTTCCTGACAGTATATGAAAGATCCCAGTCTTTTCCGTATGAGACGTAACTCTGATAGATGCGATTTTGGGAAAGTCCTTCAGGCAGGAAGGGGATGCTGCTTGTTTCTTCAAGATTTGTGCAGGTTTTCCTGGCTAATTCCATCCCCGAGTCATTTTCCAGCAGCAGGAAATTCTTTTCCCTGCCAGTCAGATCCTGTAAGATTTTCGGGAAAATGAGGTCCTCTTCCTGCTTCAGATCAGCATTTACTGTGATGCGGACAGGAGAGAGCATCGGCTGCTTGAGTTTCAGCGAAATCTCGAATGAGCCGCCCTCGTATCTGACGGATTTTTCCCTGGCCTCTTCGCATACGATCAGGGGGCGGGCCGTTTCAGGCAGCAGCAGGTTGAATCCAAGCTCGGATACCGGTGAAATGCTGGGTGTAAAATTCAGGAGGCCGCTGAAGGAGATTCCCTCGTTTCTGAGCTTCAGGTGACAGACTGAGATGAAATCCAGCGCAGACGGCCGTGTCCGGAATTCATAAACGATCCTGAAATCGTCGGATCTGATCTCGAATTCAGCGTTCGTGTCGTTTTTTTTCTGAAACAGGCCGGTTGTATCAATGATTCTGGGTTCCAGTTCTTCTGAAACAGCTACACTCAGAGTGGAATCTGTCAGACCTGAAAGTCCTGGTCCCCAGATTTCCATGCTGTCCGCATAGGCTGATTCCAGTAAAAGTGTCAGGCAGAGAGGATTCTTATTCCTGAAAACCTGGATTTCTCCTGAATTTTCAAGGTAACTGGCCCCTGAAAGTCTGATCAGCCTGAAGCCTTCCGGGATCTTGATCCTAGTTAAGGCAGGAGGATTTCTGATTTCGAGATCAGACTGTGATTCGATTTTAGCTTTGGAAATGGATACCTGCACCCTGCAAGTGGTCTCTGTTTCAGGCGATTTTTCCCTGATTTTCAAATTTCCGGACGGAGTCTGCCTGGAATATGAAAAAACGGTTTCAGCAGGATCGTTTGAATCGATCCGCTGCATGTTTTTCAGGGATTCGAAACTGAGTTTTTCTGAGGAACGGGTTCTGAAGGAGATCCTGCCACAGGTCTCAATGGTGGAGAAAACAGGTATCGGCAGCGGCAGTATTTCTTTCTTCTCCTGCTCATAATCGAGACTGAAGGGAATCTCTTCTCCTGCACCGGGGAAAATCGAAATTTCCAGTGTACGGCCGGCTTGATTGCACTGTTCGAACATTGGAGAGCCGGCAGAGCTGACTCTGGAGTTTTCCGGCAGTACCAGGCTGATCTTTCCGGACGCATTTTTAAGAGTACCGGCTAATTTCCCGAAAATGCGGTTCACTCCGATTTCCACGCTGCAGATTGTTTCAGTGTTGACTGTTTTTTGGGAAATATCCTGAGCCTGCAGTACCAGGCTGAAGCCTTCTCCTTCAGTAAAAAAGAAATAGCTTTCCCCATCCCTCTGAAACGCTTTCCCGTCAAACCTGGGGATAAAACGACCGCAATCGAGTTCGCAGAGTGCGGTACTGTCAGTGACTGCCGGGAAATTCAAGCTGGAGTCGTTTCCGGATGAAGCAAGGGAAACCGAGAAGCTGAGTTCAAGCTTGTATGCTCCAGGTTTGGACAGCAGCAGGTTTTCTCCTTCAGCAGCCGCTGGTTTTCCGTCCAGCAGGAGTGAACTGAGATTCAGACTGTGAAGCCTGAGCCTGACTTTAGTAAAACCCGGCCTGGTAGATAGGATATTTCCTGAATATTTCACTTGGGCGCTGCCTGAAGAGACAGTGAGCTCATATTTCTGATTTGAGAAAACCAGTTCCGGCCGCGGGTCTTCGGTTTTCCGGTCTTCTGGATAGGCGGCATGATAGAGCTTCAGAAACTGTTCCCGGTCAAGATAAATTCTGCTGTCCTGACTGTGATTCAGAATATCGTCTGAAGGGATAAGGTATTCCGCTGCAGACAGGGCATAGCCAAAGATCAGCAGAGCGAAGAAGAGCGCGAATGGAATCAACCTGGCCGGAGTTCTGCATTTTACTGCCAGCATTCCTGTCAATACTCCTCCTGCTGCAAAATTGAAGAGCTGATTGGCAAAAGTAGGAATTATCATCGGGAAGACGAGAAACAATAAAAGCAACAGGAGATTCTGCCTGAGTTCCAGTCTGAGCGCCTGGAAAAAGGTGCAGAGCAGCCCGATCATTCCGAGCAGAGAGAGCAATCGATTTCTGCAGGCATATATGTTGAGTTTTTCCGGCTGCTTATCAATGGAGAAGGAATATAATCTGCCTTGAGGGTCAAACTGGACCGGCAGCGAGAACTGCCCTTTGCGTTTTGTCTCAGGTTTAGGCATTGGCGTCCTTGGTTTCGCAGGAACAGGCTTCATCTGTTCAGTGCTCTGCTCGACATTGGAGAAAGTTCCCGCCGCTCCTTCCTGAACATTGAGCTGGGATTCTTCATCCTTTACACCAGGCTTCTTGTCCATTTCCAGCTGGGGTTCAGCCAGGACTTTTTTTTCAATTTCTCTGTCTTGCCCGGCATCAGCAGGCATCTGGGTGACAGGAGCATTAGACAGGGATTTGATCTCTTCTTGAAACTGGTTGTTTCTCTGTGTGGCTTCTAACACTTTCTGCTTAGATTTTACACGTGCCTTAGTGAAATTCGGGACAGCAATCGCCGCTAGAATTCCAGTCACCGCTATTATTAACATTAGTTTCAAAAGTAGAGTTGACCAATCGAACCGCCAATTCTTAGTTCTGAAAAAATTAAACAGTAAAACTGCAAGAAAAATCACCACAAAAGGTATCAGTAATAGTCTGATATTAATAATCAACCAGTAAAGAATTGGATCAGGGTGAATCATGGCCTGAGATTTATACATACCTGAAAAACCCAGCATTCTGTATTTTTCAGGCAGATACAGCCTGAAATCAGTTGTAACCACAGGCACTTTGAACTTGGGGAATGGAATTTTCAGGTCGCAGAATCCCCTCTGAGGCGATCTATAGAGCAATTCAATTTTCTGTTCGGCTTTATCAGAGAGCGGCAGCAGGAGTGAACCCTCTTCGCACATTGCCTTGACGCTTTCCCCTTCCACCTGAGCAGACAGGATCTGGCTCTGGTCTGGCAGGTTGAGTTTCAGGAACTGCATCCCTGCAGCCGACAGATCCAGTGTGCAGAGTTGAGTGAAGAAACGTGCTGTGGAAAGTTCAGTCGAGAGGTCCAGTTTGTTTATGAATCCCTTTGCTGATCTGGGATTTTTTCCGAATTCTTTCTGCGATACAGACAGCGTGTAATTGGGATTTCCGTAACGGAAGGAAGCGAGGCAGCGCTCTCTGAAATGCCCGCAGTCAGGTACCTCGTCAGGGTCGATTTCCAGCAGTCCGCTGTTTTTTATGGAAAAATCACTGCTGCGGCCTGAATAGACTGAGATGAAACCCGAAGAAGTAACTGCAGCCGGGCAGCTGATTCCTGAAAAGACAGCTGCATCGAGGGTATTGTGTTCGAGTTCGAAAGAGATCTCCTGGGCTCCGCTCAGGCTTTGATTGAAGGTGACTGTGCAGAGCGTGGAATTCTCACTGGAATCGAAACTGATTTCCTTATGCTCAGTTGTCACCCTGATCCTGGCTGGATGCCCGGGAAAGGAAACCTGCAGGGATCTGATGGAATTATTCCTGATCTCGGTAAAGACAGTGATTTTTTCCTGAACTGTTTCGGAAAACAGCAGGCTCCTCACAAAGATCGCTGTGATCTGCGGCTGTTCGCGGGACAGCTGCAGGGTACCGGAATAGGGACCGGTAATTTGATAATTCAACCCTGCTGGATCGAATTTGAGACCTGAGAAATTCGCGAGAGAAACTGAAATTTCCGGATCAGGCCTTAGATTGATACTTCCCTTGACTATCCCTTCTTTGATCAGGATTACAGGTATGTTTTCAGTACTTGCACCTGTCCGTTCGCCAGAAAACTGAAAACTGATTGATTTTGATTTGACCGGCAGTTCCACTCTGAGTCTGCCGTTCCCCTCGTCCGTGAAGCAGCATTCAAGGCTGTCTTCCGGAACCAGAGTCAGGTTCCAGGCAGGGTCGCAGCCAAGCCCGCAGGAGTAAAATCCGGAATCAGAACTGACTGTGAGCTTTCCTTGGAAATAGGTTTTCTGATCTGTCAGATAGAGATTCAGATCAAGGATTTCTGTAAGATTCTGAGGATATTTCTGAGGCAAGAAGGAGAGACACCAGCGATTCTGATTGAAAGCATAGCAGAGTTCGTCGGCTGACTCGATGGTATCAAGCCCGGAAGTTCCAGTGAGCAGCGGAGCAAATTCGTTTTTCATGAAATAGATGGTCCCGGATTCGATGATTGCGCTTTCTGTTTCAATGCCTTGAACTGTGATCCCACCAGGATTCAGGTTTTGCCTGAGCAGGATTTGAAATTTTCCTTCTTTCATCCTGACTGGAAAACTGATGATCAGACTGCTGTTTTCAAGATTCGAGGATGAGGCAAATGAACTGTGCATTTCAGCAGAGCAGCCTGCAGGGATTGAAAGAATCAGCCCGTCGGTTCCAGAGCAAGAGAAACTGTAGTCGATCCGTTCCAGAAGTTCGGACTCTGAAAGTTCCAGTTTGATCTCCTGGGACACTGATATGCTTTCTGACTCGACTCTGGTTTCAGGGATGAATTCGTAACCCGCCGAACCGTCAAGATCCAGTATTTTCTCGCAGGATGGCAGGTCCTCTGAGCCACATTTCACAGGAAAGGGGAAGGTCAGGCAGACTGCGCCGGCGTTGAATTGCGGCAGGCGGAATCTGGTCCGGATGAAGCCGTTTTTATACTCCACAGGCACGAAAACTCTGGCTTTGAGCAGGAACGATCCGGATCCATCAACAGCCAGGGATTTGATTTCAGCGGACGTTTCAAACCAGGGGCCATTGGAATCGAGAGATGAGAAAAACGCGTTTTCGCTCTCAAATGGGATCAGAGCCGGACCATTTTCGCAGAGCCTGATTTCCAGGCTCCCGTCAAGCAGGAGCAGCGATGAGCCAGGGATGAATCTCCCGGAATAGATGGAATAGTTGAGTGTATAGGGAAAAGGCTGTTTTTCAGGTTCGTTTTTCAGCCCTTTATTCAGCAGATCCATGAATTCATCACTGGTGAGCAATATGCCTTTAGTGTCTTCAGAGAGCAGGCTGTGAAAGGCTGAAGCCGGGACATGGTTGAAGATGATGGTCTCGTCAGTGGCGCAGAGCATGAACTGCGCTGCCAGAAGTAAGAGAAGAAAGAACCTCATTTCAGGCCGCACCTTCCTTTTTTACCGGATTCGATTTTCTGAGATCCCTGTATCTGTGTAAGAGGAGCAATCCGATTACAGCTGCTGAAGCCACCTGTATGTCCAGCAGAACGAACTTGATCGAGTCCAGCCTTTTGTCAAAGAAAAAGGAAAGCAGCAATGCTGCCAGCAGGGTTTTAATTGAGAGCCGCAAGTCTTTCCGCCTGAACAGCCAGTAAAGAGTACCCAGGAACAGTAAAAACAGGAGGAAAGAATAGAATTTTTCCGAAATATACAGGAACGAGAGATTTGCGCTGGATGCCAGTCTGGTGAACAGGAAGCGCTTGCCGGAAGTCTCAAGACTGCCTGAATCGATCTGGAACGACTGCTGCCGCACTTTCTGCTCATAACCGGAATCATAGTAAGAATACCTGCCTCCTACAGACTCCGCGTTGCCCCCGAACCAGAGGTATGAAAGTCTGCTCGGCAGATACAGTTCCCAGTCCAGCCGGCTCACATTTACTTCGCTGATCTCAGGGCTTTTCAGCCTGGAGCCTCCGAACAGCCCAGCGCTTCCAGCTGCAGCTGTTTCAAACTGCAACCTTAGCACAGAATATGTTGATTCGGATTGTGGGGGTATTTTGAAGGCAGTGTATCCATCCGGGTCAGGCTTGGAAAAGCGTTCCTTCTGACCATTGATTTCAAGGGAATAGATTGTGGAGGCATCCGGCAGGCGGACGCGCAGGAACTGGCGGCCGTTGTTCTGTATGAACAGGGTGTAGAGATTTTTAGTGAGCCTGTCCAGGGTATAAACGGTTTGAAATTTGGCGTATCTGACAATGCAGTCCGGAACTGCTTCATAATCCGGTTTGATCAGCCTGAGCCTGAGTTGTGCATCTGGATTATCCCATTTGTAGGCTGAAAAAACGCTCTGCCCGGCAAACAGCGGATTCTTGAGCTCTTTGACGTCGATCTCTTCCGGGTGTTTCAGGCATTCCACCTGCAGGACAGGATCCTGGGAGAGGCCGATGAATCCTGTCTCTGAAAAAGTCCCGCTGGTGCGGAGTAGGGGAATCTCCAGCTCAGCAGTTTCCTTGGGTTTGAGGGGAAGATCGAGGCTGTATGACGATTCCTATACA
>JAQTZZ010000011.1 GCA_028687545.1 Candidatus Wallbacteria bacterium | reverse complement strand
CTTGACTGCGGTCCCGATGTTGCCGTTTATTTCTGCTGGAGTCAGGAAACCTTCCAGATCCTGGAAAGTGATCTTATAATTCGAATTCCCAGGCAGACAGAGACTGTCTCCGCTTTGATTCCAGGTTGTGCCTTCGTCAATGCTCCAGCCGGCCTTGGCATCGATAGCGCCCTGGGGTGTGATGTTCACTGTCAATAGATACAATGGAGACCCGGACCAGCCGACTGAAGGGTGAAAATTGTCCCCTGGGCCGCTGGTGATCCTGGTCAGTTCGCTGCCGTCGGAGCAATTCATGCTGAACAGGTCGAAGTTGCCATACTGATTGGAATCAAAGACTACCTTTGTATTGTCCGGAGAAACAGTAGGATCCTGGCAGACATAGTTCGCAGCATTGGTGAGCCTGACCGGGTTGGTGCCGTCGGCATTCATCTTCCAGACATTGATGGCATCGCTGCTCCCCCTGCCGCTCGAGAATACGATAAAGCCGCCACCTGCCGAATATTCGGGGTATGAATCAAAAGCTGTGTCAGAAGTGAGGCGGGTTACCAATCCTCCTGACATTGTCATTCTATAGATATCATAATTACCGCCATTCTGGTTGGAGCTGAAAATTATCTTATTCCCGTCCGGAGAAACGGCAGGGCAGCGATTCTCAACCCAGTTGCCTGTATTCGTGAGCTGGGTAACTGTTCCGCCTGTAGAGGGCATCCTGAATATCTCCCAGTGTCCGGTACGGGTGGAGGCGAAGATGATTTTAGAACCGTCAGGAGTCCAGACGGGATCCCAGTCTGCTGTAGTGTTGTTGGTCAGATTTACCTTATTGGAGCTGGAAAATCCATTAATATCCATGGTATAGATCTCGCTGTGGGAATGAAAGGCGATCTTGGAGGCATCGGTATTGAAATCAGGAGCAGTGTCATACCAGTCGTCTCCCGTGAGATTCGTAAGTCCGCTGCCGTCCATTTTCATGAGATAGATGTCATTGACTCCGGTCCTGTCTGAGACGAAGGAGATCAGAAAGTTAGGTGAGGCCGGGGCTTGAATCATTCCGGCAAGCATGACCCTGGCCCGGGAGATCACAGAGGTGTCTGTAATCAGAGCTGAATTGGAAATCCCGGGAAAAACCTGGAAATCCTGCAGATTGTCTCCGTAGCTGCCGGAATTGAATGATTTCAGAAGAGCGGATTCAAGAGGTACCAGCCCGTCGCCGGTCGCGTCCGCATAGGATGATTGTACGGATGTTCCTGCCAGACAATGATAAAGATCCAATGATTTGAGATTCCGATTCAGATCATAAAGGTCGCAGTTTCTCAGGCTGTCCGGACTGGATGTGGTCAGCAGCTTCTGAACCAGCGGGTCCTGATTGAAGGTATCGTCGAAAAAGTCATATCCGCAGGACGCGCTGATCCCGATCGTGCAGGAGGCTGACAGGACATCCGTCAGATGGCCAGTTCCAGTCCATTGCTTTACAGGCAGGCCATGAAACGGTACGCCCATGCCGATGAATCCGCAAACCCGCAGATCTCCACCGCATTTCTGGATGTAATGATGTCCGATCAGGCCTCCGCAGGAATATCCTAGCAATACGACCTTGCGGCCCAGAGGAAAGACCCGTTCGATTTCTGTGCGCAGGGAGAGTCCGGAGAGCGAAAAATCTCCTGCAATTTCAGCTAATGTTCTGGCAGAGTCGTAGCTGAACGAGAAAAGTTCATAGGCTGCGGTAAGATTAGAGTCTGCATAAAATGAATTGATGAAAGACTGGAATTGCTGAAAATAAAGCGTGCCAGGGTCTTTTGAAACTTCCGGCCAGCCGCAGAGCAGGATTAGGGGAGTTTTGATGCTTACATATTCAACTGCAGGCAGAAACGGGCCGTTCCGGCCTGAAATATAATTCAATCCCTGAGTAAGGTTTATAGAGGCCGGACTCGTCTCTGCCAGCATTTCAATCCTGATGTCGCCGGAACGCTGGAGGCTGTCGGAATCCACTCTGAAGTCGCCGCAGATTCCGAAATATTTTGAATCTCCGATGATATATCTGTTGACTGTATCGGTTAATCCCGAACTCTTTTGCGGCGCCAGGGCAGCTGCGGGTTTCAGAATGAAAAATTTTCCCGGCTGATCTGTGACAGTGCCGGAAGGTATAGTCAGAACATAGCATGAGCCGGAAACAGTTGTATAATCGTCTGATCGAGTCTGAGGGGCTGAATATTTTTCTGTAGAAATACTGGCAGATCCTTTGAACAGTCCTCCCTGAATCTGAAGCGATGAATTGTCCGGAAGGGTCAGGGAACCGCCTGTCTCGTTCACTGACTGGACTGAACGAAACAGCGGGACATTTACGGGCGTGACAGGAGTGGTACCGTCGGCAGCGCCGCCGCCGCCACCACCGCCGCCACCGCAGGCAGTCATGAAAAAAAGGGATGACGAAATGCAGAGTATCGTCAGGAAAATAATAAAAAGGCGTCTCTTTACAAGAGCCATGGATGAATTTTACATATTTTGGTCTTTATTATCAAGAGGAACAGAGCTCCAATTCAACAGTAAATTTGACAAAAAAACCTGTTTTTAATAATGTTATCATATGATGTATTGGGTAAAGACGCGCCATGGCGCGTCTTTACAAAGAGGGTATCCATGGCATTACGAAGGGATTTACTTAAGTACTTGAGTTTGGCAAATTTTATGGTGTGCAGCCAGATATTTGTTAAAAACCTTGATTTGTGGCGGGTCCTGTCTTGGCATAACTTTTTCTCTCCTTCGCAAGGCTCAGATCGAGAAATAAGTTACGCCTGGCCACCCCACAAGGGTTTCAGCGATGTGATATGGAAAATTTGCCAAAGTCGAGTTAAGTATTTATCAAGAAAATAATGATTACGCAGGAGGCATGATGTCGCAGAACGAATTCCTGGAATTGACCCCTACTCTTTTCGTGGGCCTGGGTGGAGCCGGCAAAATGGTGCTTTCTGAAATCAAGCGCCTGTTTGTGGAGCATCCTTTTTTCGAAGGCAGGATCCCCGGGATGATCGATTTCCTTTCCATCGACTCTGACGCTGATGTAGATACTTACAAGGACGAGGATGAGGCTCTGCGCGCATTGAACAAGGATGAAACCCTGCTCGTGCATGCCCAGGTCGGAGACATCAAGGCTTTCCTGGACAGAAAACCTTATGTAAAGAACTGGTTCCCCATAGCGCAGACTAAAAATGTGGAACTTTCAGGCCGTGGAGCTAAACAGAAGCGCTATCTTGGCCGCCTGGCCTTCTTCTCCTCGATCGACGAAGTACTTGAGATACTGCGTACCAAATTTACCAGAATCTGCAGCCGCAGCCTGGTGGTGAACAGCGGGAAAGTGCGGATGGCGGACACTGGAAATGCTGATGTCTACATTGTGAACTCCCTTTGCGGAGGCACGGGCTCCGGCATGTTTCTGGACCTCGCCTATGTGCTGCGCGAGGTGGCCATGGACACTGCCAGCAAGCGCCTGGCTGTCACAGGCATGTTTTTGACGAGCGAAGCCTTCCATCTGCCGGGTTTCAGGGAGAACATCCAGCGGAACTGCGCCTCAGCCTTGATGGAACTGGATTATCTGATGGCTCCCAACCATATCGACTTCTCCACCCGCTATACTGACACCTTTGCCGTGAAGGGCAGCAAGTCCAAGCGTGTTTACGACTTCGCCTACATCATCAACGGCACTGATATGGGCGACCATGTTGCAGTCGAGCGCACCATTGCCCACGGGATTTTATCCGGAGTGATCACCAATGCCGGCCAGAAAAAGGACTCGGTCAAGGACAACATTGTCTATGACGCTGTAGAGAAGAACGAGAATAAATACACCAGTTTTTCCACTTACGGATTCGGTTCGCTGCTTTTCCCGGGGCAGGAGATAGCCGAGGTTTTCGGACTCCGCTTCGCATCATCCCTGCTCGGCAACATCACAGAGCGCTGGGACAAAACCAACAAGACCATGAGTTACAGATACGGCACTTTTCTCAGCAAGAATTACCCTGAGCTGTCCAGGGATGTCAATGAACTGCTGTTTGCTAAAATTCTGACTGACCGCGAGTTCCAGTCCATCGTACCAGTCGGCAAGCTGCCTGAACTCGGCTCGAACAGTGAATCTGCCCAGGTCATCCGCAGCTGGATCAAGTCCAACCAGGTGACTGACATTCAGCTGAAACGGCTGGACGACAAGATCGCTGTCAACATGAAAAAATACAGCGACGGGTTCTTCGAAGCCGTGAACAAAGAGATCAAGGAACAGCTCGGAGATTACAACCTGGGTGTTGCATTCACACTGAAATTCGTGGAAACTTTCAACGCTGAAATCGCAGATATAGTTTCCAGCTGGGAACAGGGACTGGCGGAAATGGAAGAATCCATCAAACGCATGGATAATGCTGTGGCTGCATCGCTGCGCAAGATCGAAGAGATCTCCAAGGCTTTTTTTGGAAGCTTTATGAAGAGCGATCTGAATACCCATTGGGAAAACGTGAAGAACCTGCAGCTCAAAGCCAATAAGCTGGTCTTTGACCACAACCGCCTGGAGCGAGCCGTTGTCAGTCTGAAGCAGATCTCAGTGGATCTGGACAAGCACTTCTACCAGGTGCTGAAAATGTTTTACTCCATGCTGGAGGAAATGCGGCAGAAGACTCTGCCTGAGCAGGAAAAAATCAAACTTTCCTCAATTTACGAGCGGAAACGCCTGAATTATTTCGTGGACAGGATAGTGGTGGACGAAGCGGACATTGATCTGAGAAGCTGGTTTTATGACAAGGTCCTGTTCGGTGATGCAGCGCTGGAAGAAAAAGCTGTCTGCGAACTCTGGGATAAGTTCGAGTCGGATTTTTTAACCAAGGTGGAAATGGCTGAGCGATGGCGTGTTTATTCCACCTCCCCGTTTGATTTCGAACGCCAGTTAAAGGACTTTTCAGCTGCCAAGTTCAAAGTGATTCCTGAACAGACGATTGAGCAGTTCCTGGTGGATAAGGCGGAAAACAAGTACGGCAAAGAAAAATCCAAGATCCGCAATTTCTATGTGGAGAGCCTGAAAACATTGTTCACTGCTTCCAGAACTACTACAGCCACCAGCGACAAGCGCGGCAAATACCAGCAGGTTTTCACTCTGACTTTCGGAGTGCCTGATGAGGACAAGACCATCTTCGCACCTGACATTATTTCAGAAGCTGTAGTGGCAAAGACTTCCAAGGTGAACGTAGCGAGCCTGGGATTTCCCCAGCGGATGATCATGATCCAGACAGAGGAAGCCCTGCCGGTCACAGCCATCAATGGAGTCGAACTCTGGGCCGATGCCTACAAGACTTCTGACCGGTATCTGCATGCTTTAGGGGAAGAATTCGGCATTGACTGGCAGACCCATCTGCTGGTCCGCGACAGCTATGCCCTGAATGTTAAAAACTCCACCCTTTATTTCTTCATGGGTTTGAATTTCGGCATTGTCAGGAAAAGGCAGCCTAAGAGTTCGGAAGAATCAGTTTATTATATTTTCGAGGAAATGTCAGACGACCTTTTTTCCGCCGGAGCCAAGGGAGTCAACCTCGGAGAGAGCATTGAACATTCAGTGCGTGAACTTTGCGAGAAGAACGATAAACGCCTGCTGCTTGAAGAAAAACTTAAAAAATGCGAGCAATACAAGACCATGAAAGCCGAAGCCGCGGCCGGCCTGCTGAGGGATTATCTGACCAAGCTGTCAGCCGCGCTCTGCAAGGTCGACAATCAGGAAATCAAGCGTGCTTATGAGATCATCAGCAAGGCTCTGGCAGGCTGGGTGAAATTTTATCTGGAGCAGGCT
The DNA here is from genome assembly GCA_028687545.1 of Candidatus Wallbacteria bacterium. Lineage (NCBI taxonomy): Bacteria > Candidatus Walliibacteriota > Candidatus Wallbacteria bacterium. The sequence goes on along the minus strand of JAQTZZ010000011.1, from coordinate 84,570 downwards.
GGGCGGAACAGTGCGGAACAGCAAGTGGAAGGCGGATTAGAAGTGTAGGGGTCGATTTCACATCGATCCGTACTTGGTAGGCATTCTCATGCGCACAATGTACGCCTAACGTGTGCATATGCAATTATTTCGGCCAAAATTTCCCATGAGAAGCTCTTCCAAGGGCTTCTTTTATGAATCCGAACAGGCGGCTGATGTCGTTGTAATGGATTACAGGCCGCAGCACATACCAGTCCTTTTGAGCTGAAACAGGTTTGAGATCTGCTGCCGGTGGTGTACCCGGCAGATGGATGAAGATACTGCCTGCGCCATTTCCACACATGATGCAGAAAGGTTTTCCTGTGATCTCTGAAACCAGTTGATATCTTTTTTTCACGGATTCAGTTCTGAACATGGAGAATCTGGCTTCAGCCAGGCTGATGAAACCCTCGAACAGCCCGGATAATAAAAATTCGCCGGGTTGTTCGATCTGGAAGCTCTGCACGAAATTGATCAGGTTTTCCCACTCGCTGACAGTCAGCACCATATCCTCCAGAAAAGCGGCGATGATCTTCTTCAATTCATCCCTGGGATTGAAGTCCTTTGGCTGATTCAGATTCTTCCGCTTGAGGAGCGCAGATTTGAAGACGAATCTTGAATATTCCTGGGCTTTTCTGCTGTCCAGGTAAAGCACCTTGTTCATGCCCTGAAAATTGATGTTTTGAAGAAGATCCATGGGGTCCGCGAAGCTGTCCGGGATTTTAAAATAGAAGCATTTTCTTGGTTTTGGGCAGTAAATGGCTAGATTGCCGTCGGCGCAGGTGAAAAAAGTGAAATCGTCCTTTTTTTCAGTCTTCACACCCGAGTCGGCAAGTGTTTTGAGGAGATCGTCCATGAATTCAATTTAACACAAAACATAAGTATATTACAGGGCTGCAAGAGGTAAGTATGTTGGTAGGTTAGTATGTTGGCAGGTTAGTATGTTGGCAGGATAGTATGTTGGTATGTCGGGAAAGGGAAGAGTACTTTCCAACCTACAGACATACCAGCATACTAACTTATCAACTTTTTGCAATCACACATCGGTTGTTAATTATGGATCATTATCGCCTAAGGCGAATGCCACAGATCACCGCTGCAGTGAATTCCATCAGTTCCGCCGATCAGCCAGATTTTATCCTTGTAAACCACCCCTGCTCTGCGGCAATATGTTCCATGCCCACCGGCCGAAGTGCTCTTATTCCAGCTGCTGCCGTCGCTGGAAAACCAGATGTCTGAAAGGCAGGTCCCGTTCCAGCCGCCGATAACCAGAATCATTTCGTCAGTGGCGACAGCTGTGTGAAAGCTGCGGGGACTGAATCCGGACAATGTAGCTCGATTCCAGTTTGCTCCGTCTGGAGAAGACCAGACATCACTGATCTGCAGATTACCGACTTCACCGCCGATCACCCAGATCCGGTCGGCATAGACCACGCTCTGATGAGAGGATCTCTGGCCGAATCCTGCGCTGGATGTGGCTCTTGTCCAGTTCACTCCGTCTCCCGAATACCAGGAATCCTGCTGATACTGGCCTGATTTCGGATCATAGCCGCCGATCACCCAGATCCTGCCGTGGAAGACCACGCTGGAATGGCAGCATCTGCTGCCGAATTGAGCATTACCGGTCGCCAGGAACCAGCTGACCCCGTCCGACGAATACCAGACGTCGTTAAATGCGGTCCCCCCGCTCATTCCGCCGATCACCCAGATCCTGTTATCAAATGTCACGCAGGACTGCAGAGAGCGGGCTTGGAAAAAAGCTTCGCCAGTTGCCATCACCCATCCGGCGGAATCAGTGCAGGACCAGACATCGTTTCTTGGGCTGGCATTTTCATCGCAGCCTGCGATCAACCAGATCCTGTCCTGAAAGACGACACAGGAGTGGCCTGAGCGCGGTGGTGCGCTCAGGTCTGATTTATTCCAGTCCCTGCCCTCCACAGACGCCTCAGGATCCCGGGCAAGCCTGAACCCGGCATTATCCAGGCGGTTATGCTCGTTGAACTGATTGCGGTAAAAAGGCCTGCAGGTATCCTCACGGTTCTGGAACGAACCGCCGCGCAGCACTCTTGCTCCGCACTCAACTGAATTCATGGGGTTGTCGGTCAGGTTCAGATTCACACATAGATCATAAAAGAAGGGTTCGTAGTAATCGCTGCACCATTCCCAGACATTGCCCAGCATGTCATAGAGGCCGTAAGCATTGGGCTTCCTGGTGCCGACCACATGAGTTTCAGCGCTGGAATTTTTGAAATACCAGCAGTAATCCGGATCGATTTCATCCTTTTTCCAGGGATATTGAAAGTCCTCGCTCTGTCCACCCAGGCAGGCATATTCCCACTCTGCTTCTGTCGGGAGCCTTAATCTGCCGGATGAGGTCAGAAAATTCAATTTATCGATAAAGGCTTCCACTGAAGCATAACTTATGTTTTCCGCAGGCAGATTGAGCCCTGCGTGCCTGCAGGGATTGAACGATGAACCCATCACTGAAAGCCATTGCTGCTGGGTCACTTCGTATTTCCCGATTTCAAAGCCATTGATCCAGACCTGATGCCTGGGATGCTCCTGTCTGTAAGCCTGTGCTGCTCCCCCGTACTTCGCAGATATTTCCCGGGAAGAGAGGTAATTGCCCATTTCAAACTGGCCGGACTTGATCTCCACGAACTCGAATTTTGTGCCGTCAGCGAGCGACAGAGTTCCTGCATGGAGAACAAGCGGGATCAGAATGAGCAAAATAAATGATTGATTGACCATCTCTGCCTCAGGGACCGTTCACATAATAATCAGTATACGTAACAGTAAGCTCCTGGGCATTGACCTTTACAGGCACTGCCGTGGCATTTGTGATGCCATAGCCATAGGGGTCCATTGCAGTGCAGTTGAATGTGGCCGAATAGGTGTATCCATTGCAGGAGAAAGTGATGCAGTCAGTACCGATTGAAGCAAAGATATTCCCGGTATTACCGGATTTCGTATAGACTCCGTATGTCGGGGGATCATCGTCGTTCCAGTTGGGAAGGTAGGTTTGATATTTAGTAGTGGCATAATCAGTGTAATAATCCCAGTCCCATCTGGAATGTGGAATGTTTTCATCCCAGGCAGGATGAGTATGTGTCCCGCCAGGAGGAACTGGATTGTTGTGTGTTTGTGCAGGATGGTGGATCGTTTCAGTCCAGTTGTGCCGATGCCCGTGAGACTCCCTGCGCCAGTAAATTGTGATGTTGGTGGCAGAAAACGATCCTGTCACAGGCTTATGATTGATTTCCACCAACTCTGAATCCGGATTTGGGTCCGAATATTTTCCGTTCCGCTCGACATAGAGAGATATTTGATGCTTGTGCCTGTCATAATGACCTATGAGAAAAGCGGAATAGGAATGATACGGGAAGGTGAGTACCTGATCACAGGTATAGGTAGTTATGCCTGGATTCGAGACCGTAGTGTCCCATGAATGGTTTACCGTACGGAGCCTTGGAAACAAAAACATTGTATACCAGTCTGCATCTGAAAAATGAAAGATGGTGTCGCCAGTTCCAGGCAGGGGCTTAACTGAGCCCTTGATAGTCACGTCAGCATGATCGCCTGAATAGTGATAGACATTTATAGGCGAATGAGGCCCCAGGGTCGGGGTGGGAGGAATCATCTCGAAATCAAGGTCCTGATAACTTGTATACTTTGTCTGATCATTCAGGCCAGCTGGAACTCGGTCTTCACACATGTCCCAGATTTTTAGCCTGTATCTGAAATCATCGGCATCGTCAGGCAGTTCGCAGGTGCCTGTCGGATTGTTCAAGTTCTTCGGTGGATTTGTCATGGTGTACCACTCGTATTTCCAGATCGGTTGAGGGATTCCGGATTCAGAGTCATTTGATTTGGAGTAAGTTTCAGCTGCGCCTTTAAGCTGATCGCCGCTGGCGACGCGCTGAGTGATTTTTCCCCTTTTGTAACCCCCGTCATCAGTCAAACCCGAAACTTCTGTCAGTTCGATGGTGGCTGTGGGAGGATTGTTGGCCAGGATCTGGAAGATTTTTCTGTCCCTGGATATTCCGGAAGGACCTGAAGCGTGTACTTCGAAGGTATACAGGCCATAAGGAATTGCTGAGACAGTGACCTGGCTCGCGGTTTCCTCTGTATATGTATATGTAGCAGGTCCGCCAGTCATGGTGATATCCCTGATTTCTGGGTAGAGATCCGGAAATCCGGCTTCGCCCGTGTCGACGTGGGTAAGCCAGGACTTCTTGCGGATCAGCAGCTTGCTGTTGCAGTCAAAACCTTCGATCAGGTAAGTGAAATGATTATAATAACTGGTATTCACAGGTTTGAAATTGAATCTGGTGGAGGTCTGGGTGCTGGTGAGAATCTCGAGCGACCCTCCCTCAGGCTGAAAGGAGGCTTTGACTTTGAAACTGGCGATGTTGTTGCCTCTATAGCGGAGATCTATTGCAGGATATGTATATTTATCCACTTGTTTTACATCCGCAGCAGCCTCGATAATGGAAATTGTGGGATCGAAGAATTGGGGGCCATTCCAATGCAGGTAGTCCCTTGTGTAATAGACATGATACTTAGTGGCACCTTCAAGGTCAGGCCAGTCTATGCAGTAATTCACCGCGGCATTGGTGAACTGATTATAATTAAAAGTTTCAAAAGCCGGTATTTTCACTTTGATGATGTTCGTGAGCGGGCTTAAAACAGGAGTCAGGTCCTGATGCTCGGCACTGACAATGAAATTTCTGCTCTGATTCACATCCGTGAATCCGTAATTCTTCAGGCTGCTGTAATTATTGTAATAAAGGTTGAAACCGGGCAGCGGCTTTACTTCAGTGCCTGGGATGCCGGTACCGTGAAGCAGGCGGTAACTGGTGGCCATGGGCACACTATCCCAATTGAAGCAGATGTTCTGGCCGTCCAGATCCGCATAAGAAGCGAGATCTCTGAATGTTCCAGAAGCTTCCTCCAGGACATGGTTTTCCGGTTTTGCTGAAAAGGCCTGGGGTTTCTGGAAAAAGGGATTCCAGTAAAGCAGGATTGTATTGCTTTTACCGGAGGAAATCCCCCTGATGATCCTGACTGCTTTTGATGAATCATACTCCATTGAAATGTCGTCCAGGTTTTGGGAATTCAGGGGAGTGGAAAGCCTGGTCCAGTTGACTCCGCCGTCGACCGTGTTGGCGATCTGCCAGGCTGAGGTGGAAGTCCTGGCTGCGTCTGCGCAGATGAAACCCAGATAGAATTCCAGAAAGTGGGCACCAGTTATTGCTTCAGGTAAGACAGTGATTTCAGTGGTGGCAAAGTTGCGGCCAAAGTCACCTGAATACTGAAGTTTTCCGTTTTTCCCCGCCAGCCAGGATAACTGATTGCTGTTGTCTGATGCGCTGATCGAGTTAAAAGGCGCCAGCAAATAGTTTATCTTGGAGGCGGTTTTATTGCCTACAGTGCCTGGATCTGCTGAATTGAAATAAACACTGTCTGCATTCCCGGAAATCGCCTGCCACTGTCTGGAATCCCAGACTGCCAGCTTTTGTGCCCTTCCTTCCAGGGTGTCTGAGATTTCCATGGTACCGAGTATGCCGCCTGAGGGAGATCTTTCTCCGCCTGAGATGTATTCGCCTGCATTGTCGAGCGCGGCATCCAGGTAAGTCAGCGTATCAGAAACCAGCTTCGCTGATCCCATCAATCCACTGGTATATTCCTGGCAGGCTGCCCTGCCTCCTGCATTCCCGACCAGCATGAATCTGGCGTTGTCTTTCACGACAACTGAGGAATACTGATTCAGGTCTACAGGTTTCAGAATCTGCCAGGGTCCGTCACCATAGTCATTGGTAGTCAGCACGTAGTATTTTCCGTCCGGAGCTTTGCTGGAAAGCAGGGAAACTCTGCCTTTCCCCATGCTGCAGGAGTTCCATTCCAGGCTGGGCAGCGTGGACGGCAGAAAAGCCTGGTACCAGCCCCTTACTCTGACTTTCGCAAGGTTGGACCAGCCTGTGTATTCATAGTAATTTCCCCGGCTCTGGTAGACGCCGTTCTGCGGTTCTCTCCTGTAGCACTGGGCATAAAGATAATAAAGACCTGGCTGCAGATTCTTGATCCAGGTGCTTGAGGGATTAGCGCCGATTTCGATAGTGACTTTATGGCTGAAATCGTCAAGTTTAGGGGAATGGGAGTAAACGACATTGTAGCCGAAGGTGGAAGGGTTCAGGCCGTGCCTGTCAAAGGTTACCAGCACTCCTTTATTCGGAGACGCGATCTGCTGGCAGGTGATGAGCATGTCTTCCCCTTCGCTGTAACCCAGGTCGAGGTTAATTTTGGTGAGGGCCGGAGGTTCCACCTGATAAACGCTGATTTTGTCTGAGTCCAGGGAATCGCCGCCAATATCGTTCCTGCCGCGGGCCGTGATTTCAAATGTGCCGGTCCTGAACGACACTTTTTTCCAGATCAGATCATTGTCTGAACCGGTCTGGGAACTTGGAGCAATTTTCGTGACTTCCAGGGATGACAGGTAAGTGAAGTAGAGATCGTGGCCGCCGCTCCTTACTGACTCAAAACCGATTTTCAGCCCGTCCGGCGAAAATCCCGGGTTGCAGTCCTGATAAAGGCTGGAAGTGATCTGCATTTCGTTGCTGCCGTTCGGGTCCATCATGTAAATATGCCGAAGACCGTCCTGCGCTTTATCGGAATCAAAGGCGATTTTCGAACCGTCCTGAGAAAATACCGGGAACTGGTTCTTACTGTTGTCATAGGTCAGCCTCAATGCCTCTGTTCCGTCCTGGTTCATGGAAAAAATTTCCAGACTTCCCTCGCGGTCCGAAACAAACACGATCCTGTCTTCCACAGGTGAAAAGCATGGTTCACTGTCATTGCTGGCATTGCCGGAAATGTCTGCCTGATCAGAACCGTCGCTGTTCATGAGATAGATCTGGAGATGGCCGTCACGGTCCGAATCGAAAACTATCTTTGTCCCATCCGGTGAAAAGCTGGGATTGTTGTCCAGGGCAAGATTTTCAGTCAGCCGGACCTGATTAAATCCTGTCGAATCCATGCTGAAAATTTCTCCGCTCGAGCAGAACACGATCTTTTTCCCGTCACTTGAGATATCAGGCCTGCCACCTCCGAGTCCGCTCGTCAGGCAGGACTTTTCAGTTCCATCCGGATTGGCGATCATGATGTTGAAACCTTTGGGATAAACGCCTTCATCACCTAGAGACCAGACTATCTTTTCTTTTTCGCCTGAAGTCTGGCGTTCGACGATTGTTTTGATCTCCAGATTGCTGAGGCTGCTCCTGGGTGTGAACGGCAGATGGTTGCTTTCCAGCCAGGCATCCATGTAGGTGGTATGACCGAATTCGCTGGGTTGATTAGGTTTGGGTTCCCCCTGCACTACGCCCGTGATTTCGACAGTGCCGTCAAAATCATAGTAGACATCGCGTTCGCTGTTGATGCCGAATCCGTTCCCATGGTCAGTGTCGCCGTTGTTTACGTCCACATACAGGTCCAGTTTATCGGGCAGCGGGGTGTCCAGGTCGTCGACGTTCTGCTTCAGTTCAAACGGCAGCCAGATGAATTTGAAGAAGCCGTGTTTGAGACCTGGTAAGGAGGGCAGGCTGCTTTTCGGATTCGGATAGCGGGAGATATCATAAGCCTCAAATTTGCCGGTGTAAAGAGAGCCGTTGAGTGTGGAAAGCTCAAATTCCAGCGGCTTGACAAGCTCTCCGGAAGCGCTTCTGAGCTGATGCTCCTGAGTATCGTAGCTGATCACGACAAGCGAAGTGGCACACTGGGCCGGAGAATAATGCGAGGCATACAATTCCACATCAATTTCCATTGTGGGAATGATGTTCTCAGGATAGAGGTCCACGCCGGCAGTATCATAACTGTGAGCAGGGATCACTACGGGATGCAGCCAGAGATAGCAGCTCTGCACCATGTTCAGGTAATTGTCCCCAGGATTCTTCAGGGTGCTGGTGATTCCGAATGAGATGGGGAATGTGGTGTCCCGGAAATAGTTGAAATTAAGGTCATTGCCCCCTGCAGTGCCTGCTGCCGGAGTTTCGTCTGCGATGAAATTATTACCTCTGATCAGGGTCGCCATGCGGATGCTGTCGTCAGTATCGTCCAGATAGTCATAAAGATATCTCCCGGCCAGATCCAGGCCCGTCGTGTTTCTGCTGAATGTGTTCTGCATGATCCTGGCTTTGCCAGCAGAACAGGTTATACCTGTCTGGTTTTCTTCCAGGAGGTTGCCGTGGATGAACGGGCTGCCGCTATTGTAAATGCCGGACTGGTTTTTACTGAATCTGTTGAAGCAGACTGTTGTCAAGGTGTTGGAGATACGCATCGCTTCCTTGTTGCCTGAAAAAAAATTGCTGTAATTCCCTGTGCTTTCCTGATGCCCGACTGTCACATCTGAGGCTGAGCCGGCAATCGACAATCCCAGGTTTCCGTCCTTGAAGGTGCAGCCGGTCACTTCCACACTGTTCAGGCTGCCTCCTTCTCCGAGCAGGCAGGCTGTGCCCCTGTCTCCGGTAAAGATGTTGTTGCTGACTGTGAATTTGCTGCCGTCCCTGATCAGAATTCCCGCTGCATCAGATGCCTGCTGCAGGCAGGTGTCTGTGAAGGTATTGGAGTCGATGACTGCGTTTTCGCAGCCGACCTTGAAATGCAGGCTGCGCCAGTCTGTTTTCTGGAATGTGCAGTTCTGGACAGTCTTGTTACTATCGTTTGTCCTCAGTTCCAGCCCCTGAAAATTGGAATCGAACAGATGGCCTGAGATGACCGACGGAGCGCTGCTGTTTTCCAGAACTGCTGCCACATAGCCGTTTTGATAGAAGGAACAGTCCCTGAATTCCAGGGAGGGATAATGGCTGCTCAGAAATCCCCAGTTGCCGTATTCGACTGCCGAATTGTTGAAGACAGTGTCCGACTCGGTCAGCGAAATTCCATACCAGTCGCTGCGGGCAGGGCTGCTGCCGAGAGTAAGAATGGTCTTCTGCTGATCAGTCAGGGTCAGGCCTGTTTCGGCAAGTCTCACGTATTCATTGTCATTGGCTGAAGTGAAGAAGCTGTTCCTGGAGGCGAAAGAACCGGAATCCACCGTGATGTTCGGACTGCTGCCACCTCCCTTCGCCTTGATCAGTGTTTTGTCAATCTGCAGGGTTGAAGAGGAATTGAAGTTGAGCGCTTCATTGAGGTTGAGAAACATGTGGGACAGACACAGGGAAGCATTGGAAATCGAGCGGTTGAAACTGGTACCGTTCAGGCAGCCATAACGGATTTCCGCATTGATTCCTGAAGGCAGGTCCAGTTTCCGGATGCCTGCAAAGGGCGCGGCAGTGTTGCTTCCGGTTCTGTTGCTGCCTGCAGTCCCCCAGAAAATGAAGTCAGGGGTATGGTCGCTGCCCGGGCTGTATGGAGTATTGTCCGGTTCATCGTCATGACTGGTGATCAGCACCGGGCGATTACCTGTGATCGTCACTTCTCCGGAAATGGAGAAGTCGCCTGCGAATTTGATTACATTCTGACCGCTGGCGTCGATCGAAATCATGCCTGAGAGTATTTCCAAAGTGGAAATGATCGTGGCTCCTGTATTCTGGAAAGGCCATTTTTCGGTTTGGGGGACTTTCCCGGCATAAGCCCAGGGAGTGTAAACTGCAGCACTCGCTTTCGGTTGAAGCACCTGATTGAAATCAGGCACGTTTTTACCCCAGAAGTTGTGCGAAAGTTCTGGAATTCCGGAGCAGTTGAGTTTGACCTTGAGGTCGTCGCCGGTTTCCCTTGTCAGCTGGTTGTAATAGAAATTTTTCTGGGAGACATCGAAATTTCCGCGGAATTCAATGAGTCCGTGCTTCAGTTTCGACCATATGCACAGGTCTCTGTCATCCCAACCATTGGCCACGATACCGTAAAAAGCGTTGTTGTCCGGCCTGCCGCTGATCTCCGGAAGAAGAAGGCCTTCGCTGGAATCAAGCCCGGAAGTTATCATCACTTCTTTCGTAGAGCTCCCCTCAATCTTGAGATCCCCATTGGAAGTGAATACTCCTGGTGCCACTGCAGGATAGAATTCCAGCAGCTGCCTGCCCATGATTTTCAACTCTCCAGTCTCCTGGAGCAGGTAATCCAGGATCACAGTCGGGACCAGATTCTCCCTGGTTTGAGCCTGCCAGTCCGCACTTCTATCCAGATAGCCTGAAACTGCCAGAGGAACGATGTCCCTGAGAGCCTGTCTCAGCATGTCCGGGGTGCCTGTAATTCCCGCGTTTTCCGGGTTCAGGTCGCGGTTGAACACGCAATACTGGGCATACAGATGTCCGCTGCTGTTTCCCTGGAAAATATTGGTCTGGTTGTTCTCGAAGTAGTTGTAAATGAAGGTTGGAACGGCAGAGCTGCCGCTGTTTTTCGGGCTCTGGTAACTGACGGCTGTGCCGTTCCCGTAAAATTCATTGAAACTTCCGCTCAAAGTGCCGTTGATGCATTGGATTGCGGTCTGGCAGGTAGAGATGAAATTATCCTTCAATTTCAGCTCCTCACCGCCGTCGGCCTTGAAGCAGGATTCACTGCCGCAGAGCAGCGAATTTTCGATCGAACCGATGGATGCATTAAGTTCAGCGAAGGTGTTATTGGAAACCGCAGTGATGCCCTGGAGTGAAACAGGGGTTTTTGCCTTCAGGGCGGTCCTGTTGGAGGTAAAAAGGGAGGAATCCAATGAGGCATTGCCTGAGTCGATGATCAGTCCTGTTTGGTTGGAGTTGAATTCCGAGCTCCTGACCGAGAGTGCTCCTGAGCCCCTGAACGCCAATCCGGTCTGGTTATTCAAAAAAACTGTCTGGTCAATGCTGCCCTGCGAAACAGAGGAAATTTCCGCTGCCTTTTTGATCACTGCGCCGTGCAGGGAAAAATTTCCCTCCATTTTCAGGCCGCCCCAGGGTAAAACATCGTCAGGATCTGATTCGGCAAACACATATCCCCAGGACTTATCGCTGTATGAGGTGAAAAAAGCCGGCCTGTCGCAGGATGCGTTGCAGTTGAGTTCCCCTCCAAAAGAAAGAGATTTCCCTCTCAGACCCTTGAAGTACACCGGCCCTCTGATCTGATGCATCCTGCCGTTGAACTTGATTTCATCATAAAAAAAATAAGTGTTGTAAGGGTAAAAAAAATTGGAAGCTGAATCCGTAAAAAGCTGCAGCGGTTCTTCTCTTCCAGTAGGCAGCAGTTTCTTTTTTTTACTGTTGCTGCTCCAGGAGCTGACCATGGCGCTCAGCTGGAAATCGCTCTGACTGGCCAGATTTTCCACTGTGACTCTGATGTTTTTGCGGAGCGGGATCAGTTCGATGACAAAGATTTTGCGCTTATCAAGGATGAAAACGCGTCTGCCGTTGGCTGAAAGCTTCAGATCTACAGGGTTATCAACGACCCCTGCCAGGGAGGCTTCACCCAGATTTACAAGATCGATCGCCGAACCATTCAGATCCTCTCTGTAGACTCCCATTTTATATGTGCCGTCATTGAACAGAATGTGTAAAACATTGTTTTCATTGCCGAAAGACAGGGCAATTGGTTTGGTAATGGGAATGATCTTGACCGGGTCGGACAATCCGGAGTAAGGCCGGTCGAAATCAATCCTCAGGCTGTCCAGTTCACAGTTCAAGCCGTCGCTGGCAGAATAGTCCTCGAATCCAATGGCCAGCGTGATGGTCTGTGAACTTCTCGGAAGAACGACCAGATTCGTGGACATGGAATCAGCCGTGACAGGGGCGCTGAAATCCGGGGGAGGACCGCTGCTGGTAAAATCGACGATCGGGTAAACATCACGGGTGTAAATCCTCAGCTCCGGGTTCACCAGACTTCCGTTGAAAGTCTGCCTGTTTGCGAAATTCAGACTGACCTCAAGAGTTCTGGAGTCATCATTAAAAAGGAATCTCCGGTAGATCCAGACTTTTCCCTTGAAGGCATTATCGCTTTTCACGGACAAGACACTGGGTCCCCCAGGCAGAGCCGAAGAGACAGCCTTGATGTCATAAGATCCTGCACTCCCTGTCTGGTCTGGAATTGCGTATTCCCGGTATCCGGAATAGTTTTCGAAATGGTCGAAGAAGCATTCGTTGACCCTGTACAGGAGCAGCCGGCCATTTTCCATGGACAGGGTGTAGAGAAAATTCCGCAGCGGATCCGAATAAATCCTGGAGCAGTTGCCTGCAGGCACAACAGAAAGTCCGTCTGTAATCGCATCCCCGGCCACTCCATAGTGGGTCAGATAATAGTCCAGAGTATTGCCGCAGAGATCCTTGACATAGTCCGGATAAGTGATGAAGTCGCCGCTGACACGAAACTGTTTCAGCCTGCTGAAAGTGTCGATCTCCATTTCCCGGCCCGCTTCATCGATGGCAATCAGGCACCTGGGGTGATTTTCACGCTGGAGCAGCCTGGTGAAATGTGAAAAGGGGGCGTAAGATTTGAAAGTGCTTCCCCCATCGTCACTGGTAGAAATCCCGAGAGCTGTTCCCAGCCACCAGCGGCCGGTTCCGTCGATGCTGAAGTCACGGATCTCGGATGCGGAGAGGCCTGTCCTGCGCTCTCCTGAGACTGTAGTATATTGCTTGATATCCCAGGCTGACGGTTTTTTTACGATTGAGAACATCCCGTTGTTGGTACATGCGTAAAGCGTCTGATCAAAATTTCTGAAGCGATTCACAACTGATGCGCACATGGCGGACCCTGTCTGCGAATCGAAGGGATTGGCATCCCCAAGGGTTCCGGGGAGTAAAAGTTCTCTGAACAGCATGGCATTCGGCTGGTCCAGGACCAGATATCTCTTCCTGTCCGCATAGAAAATGGCTATGTTGTGCAATTCTCCGGACAGGAGGGAACCGTCCGGCAGCTTGACAGATTCGAAATTCAGGCCTCCATCGATGCTGAAGAAAGCTCCCTGGTCAGTGGCGGCATAGAGATAACCGCTGGCCTGGTCCTGCACCAGCCCTCTTAAATTGACTGAATTGCCGGTCTTTGGCAACCCGTTTGAACTGTTGAGGGCTTTCCAGAGCCCGTTTTTTCTGAGAAGAATACCTTCACCTTCCGTACACACATACAGACGCTGATTTAGATAATCCTTGAAAATGGAGTTGATTTTGACGCTGCCTGCGCAATGATTCCCGAACTGGTCGAAAAGACCATGGTCGGTTCCGAAATATGTGAGATTCTCGTCAGGAGCATAGAATGCCGAACTGATTACACCCGGCTGGAAGCTGCGCTCAAAATTGGTGCTGCCTCTATCCCTGATCCAGGCAGCCTGGAAGGCGAAGCCTGTGTTGCCGGCTTCGGGAATCACCACCTCAACGCTGCCTGTAAAAAAGTTGGAGGAGAACTCGCCGATTTTGCAGTACTGCAGCTTTTCGTTGAAGTTGGTCACTTCAGGGACATAGTAAATTTCCAGTGAATCAGGGGTCGCTGCATACAATTCCCTGTCCGTGGGGTTGAGCGCAATGTCGTTGAAAATACCGCCTCTGATGGTATGAACCAGATTCATGACCTTGATGGCGGTTTCAGTGGTGCCCTCAAGGTCGATCACTCCTATCTCGTGGTCACCCATCACGAAGATCTTTTTCGTGTAGCGGGATGGAATGAATTTTCTGGCATCGAAATTAAGGGCAAGGTTTGTCATGTTAGTATAGGAGGTGACTGAAAGAGGGGTGACCCCGTCAGCTTCATAAATCCGCACTTTGCGGTTGAAGCCTGCATACTGCAGCAGTTTGTTGCCCCTGATCCCTAGTGGTGCCATTTCCATGGTTGAGAGGCCCTGATTGAAGATGTTTTTTTTGTCGTCCAGAAAGTTATAGTCATCCACATCGTTCAGGATAGTCCTGTCTGTGACCAGGTTGATCGACGGAGCTTCTTCCAGACTGGTAGATAAGATATTGTAAGGATCGTCGAAGCCCTTGCTCGTGATTTCCTGCATCAACTCTTCGGCCATCATCCTCATTTTCATCTGGTCTTCCGTGTCCGCAGACTGCTTGACACCGGTTGTGAATGTTAACGAGATCGGAAGAATCGCCAGGGATAGAAGCATGATCGCGATCAGAATCTCAACAAAGGAAAAAGCCTTCAAGACTCCTCCTGAGTATAGTATATCATAGTTCAATCCCTGTATTAAACAATAGTTCTGTCGGATTCAATGATGAATCACGCTTCTGAATCATCCTCGTGTCACGACTTGACTTCGAGAAAATCATTGACATTCGATTCCCCTGCAGGTACTATTTTCCCTGAAAATCCTTGTCGCTGGAGGCAATCTGACTCTTTTAACGGGAATCGGCTCTTCCCTGATCGCTAAAACTCCAGATTTTCTGGAAGGTGCGCTGGCTTTCATCTTTGTGATTTTCGTGATTATACTGGCCCATGAATTCGGTCATTATATAACTGCAGTCTGGACCGGAGTAAGGGTCAAGGAATTTTCCCTTGGATTCGGGACCAGGCTTTGGGGACGTAAAAGCGGCGGTACAGAATACAATCTGCGCGCAATACCGATCGGCGGTTTCGTCGAACTCGCCGGCACAGACCCCAAGCTGGCTGAAGAGGAAAGCGACATCCCTGAACAGGAAAAATTCATTAACAAGAACGTGCTTCAGCGCTTCCTGATCCTCTTTGCAGGGTCATTTTTCAACTTCCTGCTGGCACTGCTGATTTTTGCCATAATCTTCATTTTTATTGGGATCCCACAGCCTAAATATACTAAAGAACCCACGATCGGCTCACTGCTGCCGGGAAAACCTGCCGAAGCTGCCAAATTCAAGACAGGCGATCTGATCACGGGAATCGATGGCATTACTGTTGAAACCTGGGATTCCATGGCTGACATCATCACCAGGAAACCAGGGATGCCGTTGACGATTTCATACCTGAGGCAGGGTATCCTGGAACGCACGGTCGTCACACCTGAACTCAATAAAACGGGGGAAGGCATTATCGGCATCGTGAGGGGAGTGATCCCGGTTGTCGGGGAGATGGTGCCTGGAAAGCCCGCTGCTCTGGCAGGGATTCTTGAAGGCGACCGAATACTGAGCATCAATGGTGAAACCATCTGTAACTGGGAGCGGGCTGTTGAAATCATCAATCACAATGTGGATAAGGAACTGAGCATCAACATAGAGCGCAAGAGTGGAACGCTTACTGTGAAATGCAAGCCGGAGTTCAGCCAGGAGCTGGAAGCTGGTATCATCGGGATCGGATTCGTGCAGGAATTTGTGAAGGGTACCAATCCCTTGTCAGCATTGCGATATGCCTGGGAAAACACGGTGCAGAATACCTTTTTCATGATGAAAGGTATTGCCAAGCTGGTGTCGGGCAAGATTGCCCTCAAAAATGTGACAGGGCCGATCGGGATCGCCGGCGTTGTGAAACACCGTGCTGACAGAGGAATCGGGGCACTGCTTTCCGTGATTGCGCTCCTCAGTCTGAACATCGGCTTGATCAATCTGTTTCCCTTTCCCGCCCTGGATGGCGGCAGGATACTGTTCCTGCTGATCGAAGTATTGATGCGCAGGAAGGTTTCGATCAAGGTGGAGGAAATGATCCATCTGGTCGGGCTCTATGCACTTCTTCTCCTGCTTGTGCTCGTATCATACAGGGATTTCAAGAATCTGGAATTCATCAGGAAATTGAATCTGTTCTAGATGAACAGGGTCTGGTTGTGCCCGAATTCTGCTCAAATCACAACCTGACCCCATCGCTCTGAGGTGAGAACCGATGAACTTACAAAACAGCATTCTGGAGATAGGCTGCGAGGAGCTGCCCTGCGGGTTTTTAAGAAAACTGGAACTGGATCTGCCTGTGATACTGGCAGATGAACTTGTTAATAATCATCTCATCAGCCGGACCTCATTTTACCTTACTCCCAGGCGGATCATTGTTTATCTGGAAAGACCGGAGCTGACAGCCACTGAAGTTTCCCGGCGCGTGAAAGGACCTAAGTCATCTCAGGCTTATGAGGACGGGAAGCCCACCCGAATTCTGGAAGGTTTTCTCAGAAGCAAGGGTGCAACTGAATCTGAACTTGTTGAGGAAAACGGCTACCTGCTTCTGGACAGGAAAGAGAAGCTGCCCGAGCTGACTGAGCTTCTGCCTGTTTTTTTTACGAAAATCCTCTGCAGGATCTATCTGCCGAAATCAATGTTCTGGCTGGATAAAAAATCCCGTTTCATCCGTCCGGTACGATGGGTCGTGGCAATGCTGGGGGAAAGAGTCCTGGACCTCACGCTGTTCGGAATCAAGGCGGGAAATCAGTCTTTCGGTCATAGATTTCTGTCCGAAGGCGCTTTTTCCCTTGATTCAGCTGAAAACCTTTTAAGTGGACTGTCCTCGCACGGAGTGGAATATGATCAGCGGAAGCGCTTTGAAATGATCCGGGAAAATGTGGAGAGGCTTTCCGGTGAATGGAACGAGAAGCTGGGGTGGGAAAATACTTTTCTGGTTGAAAAACCTTATGTCTTCACAGAGCTGATGCCCGAAAAATTCCTGAGCCTGCCCAGGGAAGTTCTGACCACTGTCATGAACAAGCAGCAGCGCTATTTTCCCTGCGTGAAGAATGGATCAGTCCTGCCGGAATTCGTGATCGTGGCCAACAACGAGCCCACAGAATTCGTGAGAGATGGAAACCTTAAGGTTTTAAATGCCCGTCTGTCGGATGCTTCCTTCTTTTTCAGGAATGATCTGGCGGAAAATTTTGAAGCCATGACAGCGGGATTGTCCGAGATGGTTTTTCATCAGGGACTTGGCACATTGACACAGAAGGTACAGCGGATCGGGAAGCTGGCCGGTCTGATCCAGAAGGCGGCCTTCCCGGAATATGAACCTCCGCTGCCCTGGGAGAAAATGGCGCCGCTGCTCAAGGTGGATATGCTCACGGAAATGGTGTTCGAATTTCCTGAACTGCAGGGAAGAATGGGCGGCATTTACCTGTCCGCCAAAGGATATCCAGCTGATCTCTGCCGTGCCGTTTCTGAACATTATTTCCCTCAGGGTCAGCTGGAGGAACTGCCGGAAACCATTGCAGGTGCAGTTTTTGCGCTCTCCGACAAGCTGGACACTCTGATTGCATTTTTCTCGGCCGGCATCATACCCACAGGTTCCAAAGACCCGTTTGCTTTGAGAAGAATGGCGCTGGGACTTCTGAAGATCTTGAACGCGAAAAAAATGATGATCCCGCTGGAGACTTTGATTTCACAGGATTTTGAACTTCTGGCAGCTCAATTTTCCGACAAGAAAGGTGGATTGAAGGATCCTTCAGGCCAACTTACCGAATTTTTGGCTGAGAGATTTTATCATATGCTGAAGGATGAATTCCCTTACGATCTGATCGAAGCGGTCTGCGAAACCGGCTTTTCCAATCCTTATGATTCATACTTAAGGCTTAGGGCGATCAGCGAATTAAGTAAAACTTCCGAGTTCCGTGATTTTTCCCTGCTGGCGCTCAGAATCAACAATATCATCAAGGGGCAGAATGCTTCTGAACCTGATCCAGTCCTGATGAATGAACCAGCCGAGCGGGAACTCTGGAATTTTTTCATTTCCTGTTCACCGGAAATCAACCGGATGATCAACGTGAAGAATTATCAGGAAGCATTTAACGGGCTGTTGAAGTTTTCCTCACTGATCAATGTTTTTTTTGAAAAAGTGATGGTGAACTGTGAGGACTTGAGAGTGAAGCAGAACCGGATTGCCATTCTGCACAAGCTGCAGAGTCTGTTCCTCAAGCTGGTAGTTGTGGAAAAAATCGCTTCCAAGAATGAAAGGAGAAACTGATGGAAGAACAGGAAAAGGAAGAGCAGATGCTCCCGTTTTTACCCCTGCGGGATGTTGTTGTTTTTCCATACATGATCGTTCCGCTGTTTGTGGGACGGGAGAGTTCGATCAAGTCCATCGAAAAATCCATGTCTGAAGGAAGGACCATTCTCCTTGTTACCCAGAAGAATCCGAGGGTGGAAGAACCCAAGGTCACAGATATCTATGAAGTTGGAACAGTTGCGGAAATACTCCAGATGCTGAAACTCCCTGACGGCACTTACAAGATCCTAGTGGAAGGCCTGTACAGGGGTAAGGTGATGGAGTTCAGCATGATTCCGGAATTGTTCTCTGCCAGGGTGAAAAAAATCGAAGCAAACCCTGAGAGCAATGTCGAGATCTCGGCCTTGATGCGCAATGTGATCAATCAGTTCGAGTCATACATCAGACTCAACAAAAGAGTCCCGCTGGAAATCATGATGGTGATCAACAACACGGAGGACCCCGGGAGGCTTTGCGATATTGTCACAGCCCATCTGCTCGTGAATGTCACCCGCAAGCAGGAAATCCTGGAAGCCCTCGACGCCAGAGAGAGGCTTCAAAAACTTGCCATGATTCTCAGCAACGAAATCGAGATCCTGAACGTGGAGAAGCGGATCAGGAGCAGGGTCAGGCAGCAGCTCGACAAAGTGCAGAAGGAATATTACCTGCGCGAGCAGTTGAAGGCCATCCGCAAAGAGCTCGGCGATGCCGACGATGGAGAGTCAGACCATGATGAGTTCAAAAAGCGCCTCAAGGACAGCAAACTGCCCGACTATGCCCGGGAAAGAGTGGAAGAGGAACTCAAGAAAATGTCCAGGATGCAGTCGGACTCTGCAGAACATACTGTATCCAGAAATTACGTGGATTGGATCCTTTCCCTGCCCTGGAGTAAAAAATCAAAGGATACTGAAAGCCTCCAGGAGTCGATCAAAGTTTTGGAAAATGACCATTATGGACTTGAAAAGATCAAAGAACGGATCGTGGAGTACCTTGCAGTGCGCAAACTCACAAAGAAACTGAAGGGACCGATCCTCTGCTTCGTAGGTCCTCCTGGTGTCGGAAAGACTTCCCTCGGCCAATCGATCGCCCGCGCACTTGGCCGTGAGTTCGTACGCTTTTCCCTGGGCGGGATCAGAGATGAGGCTGAAATCAGGGGACACAGGCGTACCTATATCGGAGCCCAGCCAGGCAAGATCATCCAGCTTCTCAAGCAGGCTAAGACCAAGAATCCTGTGATTCTCCTGGATGAAGTGGATAAAATGTCTTCAGATTTCCGGGGTGATCCGTCTTCCGCCCTGCTCGAAGTGCTTGATCCGGAGCAGAATAATTCGTTCACCGATAATTATCTGTCCATCTCCTTCGATCTGTCGGACGTGATGTTCATTACCACCGCCAATGTCACCACCTCTATTCCGGCACCTCTCTATGATAGAATGGAAGTGCTGAGGATTTCCGGTTATACCGAGCTTGAAAAGATGAGCATTGCCAGGAAATATCTGGTGGGGAAACAGCTGAAAGCGCACGGACTTTCCGCAAAGAAATGCAGGATCGAGGATGACGCGCTTCTGTCCATCATCAGGAATTACACTCGCGAAGCAGGGGTACGCAGTCTGGAACGCAGCATTCAATCCATCTGCCGCAAAATAGCCAAGATGATGGTCAACCAGGAATATAAAAAATTTCCGGTGAGCGCTGATAAGAAGGATTTGCATAAATACCTCGGCGTGGCCCGCTATCTTGACGAAAAGGGCTACGAGAAAGATGAAATCGGAGTCGTTAACGGACTGGCCTGGACCGAAGTGGGCGGAGTGATCCTGCCGATCGAAGTGCTGATCACGCCGGGCAAGGGCAGGCTTCAGCTCACCGGGCAGCTCGGTGACGTGATGAAAGAGTCAGCCCAGGCTGCGCTGACTTATGTGAGATCCATCAGCCCGAGGTGGAAACTGAAGCGGGATTATTTCGAAAAGAATGATGTTCATATCCATGTGCCGGATGGAGCGATCCCCAAGGACGGGCCGTCAGCGGGCGTTGCCATGGCTACTGCCCTGGCCTCCGCCATCCAGAGGACAAAGGTCAGACATTACATCGGCATGACCGGTGAAATCACTCTGAGAGGCAAAGTGCTGCCGATCGGCGGTCTGAAGGAAAAACTGCTGGCAGCCTATCAGGCCAAACTGACTGAAGTGATGATTCCCAGGGAAAACGAGAAAGACATGGAAGAGGTTCCGGAACTGATTCTGAAGAAGATCAGAATTCATTTTGTGGACAGCATCGACCAGGTGCTGGAGTCGGCACTGGTAAACTCTAACACAAGTTCTTTGACGTCGAAGACTGTTAAAAAAAGGTTTTTATGATCGATTTTTCCAGGATGCGGTTTGTGAGATCTGCCATGGAGCCTGTTCATTTTCCGAATCTTCAGAAGCCTGAATTTGCGTTTTCCGGGCGTTCCAATGTCGGCAAATCCTCCCTGATCAACATGATCTGCAAAAGCACAATTGCCAGAGTCAGTAAAACTCCCGGCCGGACTCAAGCCATTAATTTTTTTGAAATCCAGGAGCTCGTTTTTGCCGATTTGCCCGGTTACGGCTTCGCCAAGGTCAGCAAGGCTCTCCGCCAGCAATGGAAGAGTCTGATTGAGAATTACCTGGAACAGCGGAAGGAACTCCGGCTGATCGTCTGGATCATCGATGCCAGAAGGGAGATTGACGAGCCGGATCTCATGTACTACGACTGGTTGAAGTATTACCGGCGGAAACTTTTCCTGGTACTTAATAAGATCGATAAAATCCCTAAAAATGAGCTGCAGAAAGTTACTTCAAGGATAATCAAGGCTTTTCCTGACGAACAATTTTCCCTCTGCTCGGTCCTGAAGCACTCAGGTCGGGATCAGCTGGCTGCCGCGATTCTGGACGAATTGAAAAAGCCTCAATGAAGATCATTCCCAGGCACAGGTTTGAGTTTTCACTGCTTTGGCTGGCCCAATGGCTGCTTATCCCTGATTCGGAAAGATGCAGGCTGGGAATTCAGGTTTCTGAAGAGTTTGCCAGACGGAACGCTTCAGGGAGGGTGCTGCTTTTTTCTTCAGCCCGGGGGGCTTTCCAGTATCTCCTGAAAAAGCTGGATTTTCCGGCCGAAAGTGTCTTCCTGATTCCTGAGTATGATTTTTATGTTTACAGGAAAATCCTTGAAAATCAGGGCTTTAGAGTGAAAAGGGTGCCGGTCGGGAAAGATTTTCTGTTGAATTCTGATGCCCTTGATGCTCAGATCGATCAAAGCTGCAGGGCTCTGATCTGTCTGAATCTCTTCTCGCGCTGCCCGGATCTGCGGAGCATCTCAGCAATCTGCAGGGATCGTGGGATTACCTTGATCCTGGACAATGTGCACAGCTTTGGCAGCACTCTGGACGGAGCGGCTCTTTCTACTTACGCGGATTTTTCCCTTTATTCGTTTGGAACCGGAAAGCATCTCCCGGCTTTCGGAGGCGGAGCGCTGGTCCTGGGTGAGGGAAGGCCGATTCTGCTCGAAGACTATGAGAATCTTGAACGCGACGAATCCTGCGGACAATTATGGCCCGGAATGCTGGAATGGTTTTTCACACTGCCTTCTGTATATGCTCTGACTGTATTCCCGATCTTCTCCCTGCTGAATCTTTTTTGCAGGAATTATCTGGAGCGTTGTTTTTTTGAAGACGAGTCGTCGTTCAGTGCTCCGGACATGATGCGCATGAGCCATTTCAACACTTTTCTCTTGAAAAAGCAGCTCGACCGTTGCGATGATGCCACGCGGAAGCGGCGGATGCTCTCGGAACAACTGAAGAAGGGCCTGTCTGAGCTCGGGATGGAATTACCCCCTGAAACGGGAGGTTCCAGGCCGAATTACCTTTTCTATCAGCTGATGATGGAAGAAAAGCTCGCCAGATTTTTATTGTCCCGCGGAATCGACAACAGGTTTGATTTCTGCGGGACTGACTATAGAGCCTCTGGTAAGCTGAAAAGCGTTTACCTTCCGCTTTACCCGCAGTTGACGAAAGATGATATTGAATATATACTGAAAAAAATCCGTGTTTTCTTGAAAAAATGAAGAATCTTTTTTTACTGATGTTGTTTTTTTCCGCTCTGGCAGCCCGTGCTGCAGTAATTTATCTCGGTCCGGAAGAGAGTAAAGCTCTCGTTTACGATATCAAATCCCAGACACTTGTGAAACTCCGGATTGGAGATACCTTCGAGGGAGGTACTCTCAAATCTTTTGATGACAGTTCGCTCAAGCTGGACAATCACGGATCGTTGAATGAAATCAGCAGAATGCCGGTTTCTGAAATGTTCCGCCAGTTTCAGGAACGGATCACAGAGTTGAAGACCAGTCTGGAAAAATATGCGTCGCTGGAAGTTACACTGAACAGTACCCTGTCCAGAATTCGGGAAACTGAAGAGGAAGCCAGAAATCCAAAGGTTTTTCTTGACCGGGTGCGGGAATTTCTGGAACAGCAGGTTGGACTGGAAATGGCTTTACGGAATAATTTCGGTCTATACCCCTTGCAGGATTCTGTCAGCCAGAAGATGAGCAATCTGATGTCGGCATATCCTGATTATTTTAAATTTTATCAGACAGTGGAATCCAAGGTCTCCTGTAAGAAAACCGATTTCACACCTCCCGAACCGATTCAGCTTCAGGTAGTGGATGTCCCGCCAGGTTCAATCACGATCGACGGCAGACTGAACGATCCGGGCTGGAGCTGCAGGAGAAAAATCAGGAAGACCGGCCCGTTTCCAGGCAGCGAACTTGCTGCCTGCAGCGATGGGGTAAACCTGTACCTCTCACTGATCTGGGAGCAGAAGGAAAACACAGGAGCTTACTATGAATTTTACAGGCTGACAGACAGCGGTGAATTGATGCTGTCGCAACTGCCTGAATATTTTTTCCCGCGGCTCTATGCGGATTTTAATGGAAGGGAGCCCGGGCTGGTCAGAGCTGACCCGGGCAGCGGAGTCTTTGCGCTGGATTTCTTTTTTGCCGAATCGGCTTTTTTCGATCAGCTGGCGCGGGGGGACGACGCCTCGCTGGATTACTGGCAGTATAACCCCGGCCGGTGCAGAGGCATGTGGCTGTTCGACCGCAGTATTTTTTTGAATAAATTCTGTACGACCGGGGATTTCATTCCGATGACTCCTGAGAATTATTACAACATCATGATCAGGCAGGACGAAAGTGGAAATTTTCTTAATCTGGCAACGATCTCCGAGATCAGGAAAGAACCGGGACGCACCTTTTATGATCCTTATTGCCTTTATGGAGATGTGATTGGCTCTGAATTCAATGTGGAATTCAGGCTTTGTTACTATCCCTCTGATCCCAAAATTGATTTGTCGGAGAAGGTTTCTGCCGGCATTTTTCCAGCCGGGAGGTATGAGATTGAGATTTCCAGACCGCTGATCGTTTCTGGCAAGGACTTGAAAAATTCCTTCAGGGAAGATCTGGACATCAGGCCCGGAACTTTGATGTTTTTGAACAGTCTGTTCGACTTCGGCACTGATTTGAAAGTTAAGTTCGCAAGACCTTACAGACTGTTTTTCGTTTCCGCCGGATCTGTAGAATGATCTTCGATTTTTGACCGGGTGCGTGTCTGTGCTATAATTCATAGTGACAGAATATTTTAAAATACAGTCCAGCAGTATCTAACCTGTGAGAGGTAATCATGGCCGATATTGAAGAACTGATTCTGCAGATGGAGACCGGTTCGGAAGACACGCAACGTGAAGCCATCATGGAATTCGCCAAGGAAGCCAAGGGTGCCATCGAAACCCTCAAAGACCTGATTGTCAGCGAGAAGAATGTCCGTGTCAAATATCTGGCTAAAAAGGCTCTCAATATAATTCATGAAAGGCTTGAAGGCACTGAGACTGAAGAAAGCATGATCAAGCTTTCAAACTTTGACTATGAGATCTTCATCAAGCTGTTGCGCAGCGATGATGCACAGCGGCGGATCAAAGCGCTGCAGTATGCGAATTATTATAAGGAAATCGAAGTGGTCGATGAGATCAGGGAACTGCTGAACAATGAGAAAGATCGCTTCGTGATTGCTACAGGTGTGAAAGCCCTGGGATTTCTAGGCGATGAACATGACATAGAAAGTATTTCCAGATATCTCAATGATCCTGACAGCAGGGTGAGAGCCAATGCCATCGAGGGTCTGGAATTCATCGGTACTGAAGAGTGCCTTAATCTCGTGATACCCATGCTCCATGATCCGGACAATCGTGTACTGGCAAATGCCGCCAAGGCCTTGCAGAGATACGGCGTCAAGCGGACTATCAGTATTCTCCGCAAGATGGTTTTCTCTGACCAGGTCTGGATGAAAGATTCGGCCCTGTTCGCTCTTTCCCGGATCAAATGGCAGGAAAGCATTCCCTTACTGGTTGATGCCACAGAAGTTGCGGACGAAGATACCAAGAAGAAAGCCAGGGAAATTTTAAAGAACCTGGTGGTGAAATATGGTGCGGATGCGGTCCGGCTTGTGCGAGAGTGCCGTGGAGGGAAGAAAAAACCGCTGGAAGAAACGCCTGCTGAAAAAGACGAAATGATGGAAGCCACGAAAATTTTCGTGACAGCCCACAAGGCCCCGTCAGTGAGCAATGTAGAGCAGGACCAGCTGCTGAAGAAACTTAACGAACTTGAACAGAAGATCGAAGAGTTGAGCAGGAAAGATACGGCAACCGCACCAGACCAGAAATCCGGACAAATCCCCAGGCAGGAATTGCCGGTCTCAGCGGAACCGGACGTTACTGAAGCCGTGGAAGCAGCTATTGAAACTGTGGAAAAAGTTCCAGAGAAGAAGGGACTCTGGTCCCGCCTGAGCAACTCATTTGGAAAATCCGGCAAGGAAAAAACCGCCAAACCTGAAGAATCAATGATTGAAGAGGTGACACCTGCGGTGGAAACGCCTTTAACCCAACCCGGTCCTGAAAGCTCTGAAAAAGTGGAAAAAGAGGAGATAGTCCCGCCGCAGATCCTGGAGATGGCAATTCCCCAATCAGCTGAGGAAATTCCGCAACCTCAGATTGAGGAGCGGATTTCCTTCTCAGATGCCTCCCCCAAGGCTGCTGAAATTTCTATGGAACAAGCTCCTTCATTAGAGTCACCAGCATCCGCAGAACCGGCAATGATAGATACTCCGGAACCGCCGGCACTGATCCCTCTGGATGAAACTCCGCTGCAGACCGTTCCCGAAGTACCAGTTTCACTGGATACAACCGTTGAAGTAAAAGCAGTTTCAGTTGAGGAAAATCCTGACACATCAAAAACGGATTCTGGAGCGTATCTGAGTTTCGATGTTCAGGCCACTACCACTTCGAATGAGACGCAGTCAATTGATGAATCATCTCAGGTGGAATTAAAACCTGACATCCTTTCCTTTTCGCTTGACGTCGAACCGACGATGCAGCCCTCCGAATTGCCTGCCGCAATATCCAGTAAACCGGAACTTTCACCAGCTCCCTTTGCTGAAGAGCCCCTGAAATTAGATGATTCTGAAGCAGCCACTGAGGAGTCTGATCTCTTAAAAGGGGTCGATCTAAGCGGTCCTGATTCATCTGAGACACTGGATGATATATTGGTACAAGTCAAGAAAGGCGTGGCTAAGGCTGAAAAAGCAACTGCCGCTGCAAAACCTGCTCCCGCTGCAAAACCTGCTCCCGCTGCGAAGCCTGTCCCCGCTGCACAGCCCAAACCTGCAGTCACGCCTCAGGAAAAACCTAAGGATGGATTGAAGTCCGCCAAGAACGAAGAGAACAGGAACTTCCTGAAAGAGATTCTCATACCGCATTCACATGAAAACAAGGGAGTTGTAGAACCTCCTGAAACCTCCAGGGAAGAAAAAATTCTGCCGGATTCACCACGAATACCCGGCCTGGAGCGGACTATTTCCCTGCAGGATATGATGCGCGAAGCAGAAGGCAAATCCGGAATCAAATTGAAAGCCCCCGAAATTTCCAAACCGAAGCAAGAGGAGAAGACAATCCAGGAACCTCCAGAACCAGTTAAAGCCGATTCTCCTGAAATCTCACTGGATGGGCTGATGATCGATCTCACGGAAAAAGAACCTGAACCAGAGAAAAAAATCGAAGTCTCCCTGGACAACTTTGTGCTGGATTTTAACCCTGATGAAACCGGAAAAGAAAAGAAACCGGAAAAAAAAAATGACGAAATAATTCAAAATCCATTTCCTCAAGGCCCCTCTGTCATGACAACTGCCGAATTCAACCAAAAAAAAGACAAAGAAGACAGACAAATCAAAGAGCAGCTGGCAGAGATGGAGCAGGCATCAAATAAAGAATTTGGTGATATCAAGCTTGACCAGTTCAAGCCGGACCTGTCTCAGATCAGAAAACCGGAGGCAGTTCCTCTAAAAAAAGAATCCCCGAAGATTCTCAGTGGAGTAGAACTGCAGCAGAGAAAGACTGAGGTAGACGATATCCTCAAGGCTAAGGCCGCTGAGATGGAAAAGGCCATGGAACAGCAGTTTGGAGATGTCAAACTGGACCAGTTCATGGTTGACGACAAGACCATCAAGCAGAACCGGGAAAAGAAGTCTGCCAAGACAATCCTTGACGATCCGTCCAAGGTCAGAGAGGCGGAACAAGAGCTGGAAGCCAAGCGCCTTTCACAGGTGGCTGAGATGGAAGCCGCTGCCGCCCAACAGTTCGGGGATGTGCAGATCAACGATTTCCTGGTCGCCGATAAAATGAGCAGCGGAAAAGGTTCAGAAACCAGGGAATTCAAGAACATGGACGCAGCTTCATTCGACAAGATGAAGCAGCAGGAAGAGGAATTGAGGATGGCTAAAGTGGGCGAAATGGAGCAGAGCCTGAATAACCAGCTCGGAGAAGCCGCCCTTTTGGACTTCATGGTGGACGAAAAAACCCTGGCTGAGAAGAAATCAGACTCTCCAGCGAAGACCGGGGATAACTTCAAGGTGCTCAGTGCTGACGAACTGTCCCTGGAAAATGACCGGCAGGACAAACTCAGGCTGGAAAATGTATCCAGAATGGAGCAGTCTTCAGCAGTGGATTTCGGTGGAATTCAACTCGACGGTCTGATCATTGATCCGAAGGAAGTGGAGAAAAAGAGGAAAAGCGAAAAGAAGGAATCACTTCTGGAAATAGCGGCAAAGGCTCTGGCTGAAGAGACGGATGGAGCAGACCAGTTTATTATTACTGAAAAGAAACCGGCCCCCAAGGCCACTATCGCTCAAAAGATCGACAAAAAGGCTGATAATGAGATTATCCTGGATGATTTTGAGATAGAAATCGATGAGCCAAAGAAGAAATGAAAGCCCGTACCGCTTTCAGGAACTAGAACAAGGCGATCAGGCTGCCACCCCAGTTGCAATCCGAGATGTTGCTGTCTTCCGGAGCGTTGGGGAAGATGGAATGGATTGTGCAGCCTGTATAACGGGCTTCCATCTTGAACCAGAAGTCAGGGTTCAGAAGGTAAGCAAGACCCAGCTTAAGCTGCCCACCCACATCTGATTCCGAAAATGACCGTACTACCCCTTTTGTATCCCTCACTTCTGTTTCCAGCCTGAATACTCCCAGGTCTCCGCCATAATAAAATTTAAAATTGTTTTCCAGATTGTCATAAAAACTGATCCCTGCTGTGACCGGCCTGATGCGGGACCTGAGGCTGTTCGTGCTCTCGTCCCAGAGGCCCACCCCGAATTCCAGGCTGGAGCTTCTAGTGTTGAAATGATAAAAATAGACTGCAGGCATCCAATCTTCAACCCTGTTCCCCAGATTATCCCTGGAATCCCTTGGTGAATATTGATAACCCTGCACAGAAACACCTTCCCTGCCTTTCATGTCGGTCATCAAGTAATCCACGAGTTCGGCGCGCAGGGTTGCGGAAAAACCTAATATGAACATGATTAAAAATATACGCATGTCATCTCCTTCTGGAATGCTTTTCAATCCAATCGGTTTTATCAGGAAAATAATTTAATTGAAGGTCCTGATCAGAAAACTACCAAATCCAGTTAGAGGAATGTAATAAGACGGAGGAAACCCTGATTCGGGAAAATCAGCTTTTCCGAACTGTCGGGTCCAGCCTGGTTAAAGCGTCGATGATACTGTCAGAGCCTTTTCCGTCAGGGTCCAAACCTTTCCATTGGCAGGGCCAGTTGTAAATGCAGCCGCCATAAATCTGCTTCATTTCGCTGCGGCTGATCGTTTTGCCTGTTTTCAGATTCTCGATTTTTATCCGTGCCATCCGGAACTTCCTCTCTACATCATCAACTTATATTGATCAACTTAATCATATATTAATATGACAAAAATGGATTCATCTGTCAAGAATTAAATAAAAGAATCTGCCCGACTTTCCAACCACCGGCGAATAGGTTATCTTTAATTTAATTACTGTATCAGCAGGAGTTATCTGGAACTGACCTGGATATTATCAATGAAACTACTCTTCCTTTCTCCTTTTGCAGCACCTACCAAGAACTATTACCGCAGCATCCATCAGGGACTGGGGATTCTGGCGGCAATGGCTGTTCGGGAAGGCCATCAGGCTGAGATCCGGGCCTTTTCGGATCTTAACGAACTTGAGCCTGTGCTTTCCTGCGATTATGATTACGCACTGCTGACGACTTTTTCCAATCAACTGGGTCTGGTCAGAGAGACTCTGGGATTTTTGGGGAAGAGGGGAGTGAAAACTGTGCTGGGCGGAGTTCACGCAACCTTTGCTCCAGAGGATTTTCTGGATCTGCCTTTTGAATATCTGGTGCGCGGTGAAGGTGAGGGATTCTTTCAGGAGTTTCTGAAAACTCCAGGCAATCTGTCCGGTTATAAAGGGGTGATTACCGGGGGCAGGAAACCAGTTCCGGATTTCGCACCGCTCTGCCTGGATCTGGACTCCAACCCTTTCCCTATGCGCTATCTGGAACCTCCTGACAAAGCCCGCAATATAATCGGATTTGAAGTGCTCTCTACGCGGGGCTGTCATTACGACTGCACATACTGCTCAGCTCCGGCGTATGCCGGAGCCTATCACGGTTACTACCGCAGGCGTTCTGTGGGCAATGTTGTGGCAGAGATCCTGGAAGCAGGGTTGAAGTATCCCCTGATCGGTTTTCACGACGATCATTTTCTGGCAGATGAGAGATGGCTTCAGGAATTTCTGGAAATTTACCCCAGCCGAGTGGGCAAGCCTTTCTGGTGCAATTCCAGGGTCGAAGCCATCAATACAGGGATAGTGGATAAAATGAAGCGGGCCGGGCTGATCCGCGTGCATCTCGGAATCGAAGCCGGGTCATTTGAAACCAGGAAAAACCTGCTGAACCGGAATCTCACTGACGAGCAAATTATTTCCGCTTTTCAGATTCTGAAAAAAGCTGGGATCATGACTGTGGGTTTCAGCATTCTGGGGCTCCCTGATGAAACAGAAGACAGCCTCTGGAAGCTGGTGGAACTGAATCGCAGGGCTGCCCCTGACCGTGCCCATTACTCCCTGTTCCAGCCGTATCCTGGAACATACCTGGCCGGGTATTGCAGGGACAGGAAAATCAGGGTGGAGTTCAGCGAATCCTATTACAGGTGGGAAAAGATTCCGGATTTGCCGGGAATTTCCAGCGAGCGGCTTAAATATTTTCTGGATAATTTCATTTCTCTGATATATTTAAAGCCAGGGAAAATAGCAGGAGGGAAGGGGAAAAAATGAGGTTCAAATTCAACAGTGAAGTGTTCGAAAATGTGGATAAGCAGGTGGCTTTGCAGGGGCTGCTTTATCACAAGGGGAGCTTGAAATCTTTTAAGGCGTATGTCGTGAAAGCCGGATTCAGCGGTGTTGCATGCGCAGATGGGACCGACTTTGGAGATTCCTTTAATTATTATCCTGCCGGATTCGGAATAGAATCCAGGATCTATTTTCTGATCCGCCAGAAAGAGATTGCTGATCAGGAATTCAGTCAGCTCGTATGCCCTGACAATCTGCTCTGCTTTGAAGCTGAAACTGATGCCGAGCAATCAGAAGTCCAATTGAAGATCAGCGGGGAATCCCTGTCCGTGTTTTCAGGATCTGCTGAAATCTGCGATCTCAGCCACGAACTTCCTTCATCGATAGCCCCAGCTGAACTGGGAAAAAGGAAAAAGGCCGTTGTAGAGACATATTACAGTGACGAAGGTTTTGCCGGAGAATTCATGGATAAAGCTGCAGAACTTGGTGTGGACGAGGACTCAGCCCTCAAGATTTACAAGTCAGGGGAAGAACTCTGCGCAAAGGTCGCAGAAAGCTCCATTTTCCTCGCGGACGATGATTTTCTGGTGTACCTTCAGAAAGAGCTTATCTGGATCAGAGAACAGATCATGGAAATGCTGGAAGCTGTGGTAGTCTAACCTCATCCTTGACCGGAAGAATGCAATCCGCTAACCTGGATTACAGCAAGATTGACATACTGAATTAATGTTACATAAAAGGAGTCTCTGAGATTATCAGGCAAACTCAACCCGTCTTCAGGAAACTGGTCAGATTCTGCTTCTGGCTGTTTTACCTGCTGATCATCAACTGCCTGGCCTTTCCAGTGTTCACAATCAGCAGACTGGTTCCGGCCGAGCACGAGAATTCCATAATTCAGACCTTGTCGGAATGCGGTACCACGAAATATTTTATCCTGGCAGTCACTTTTCTCTCCGCATTTGTATTCCTTGGCGACAATTGGAATATTCCAGCCAAAAACCAGGTGAAAATATGGCTGGCAGTCGTCAATCTGCTGATCGTCCTCCTTGTTTTCACAAATATTTTCACCTACTTCCATTTAATGTTTCTTAAATAGGTTTGAACTGCATCAGGAAATTCAAGTAAAAATGTAAGACTTTGACTATACAGAACCCTTAAACAGATCTCAGAGTTTGAAACCTCATTAATTTATGTTACATGTATCAGTAGGGCTATTTGTAAAATTGAAAATCCATCCGGATACGCAGGGGATTTTATGAACCTGGAACAACTTAAGAAAGAACTTTCAAATCCTGATCCTAACGTCCGGGTGGGCGTCATCAATAATTTGCTAAAAATAGATTTTCCCCAGAAAACAGAACTGCTGATGTGGATTGCTCAGAATGACGTTCACCCTCAGATCAGGGCACAGGCCCGGAAGATTGTCGATGCCTTGCAGCAGAAAAATGCACCGCAGAAACAACATACCTTTTGTTCAACACCTGAACCAGAAGCTACTCTTTTAAAAGGAACAGCAGGCGAAAAATTATGGATCTTGAAACTGTTTCAGGAAGGGAAGGTGCAGATTTCAAAACAAATGATCAGGGAATTGATTCCCCTGGAGCCTGATCCTTTGATCCTGTCCGCCTTACTGAAAGCTTTAGGACAATTCGGTGATGATACTGATTTTTTGTTAATCACTAAAGGACTGGAGCATGAAAACTCCAGAGTCCGCGCCAATGCCATCGAGGCCTTGAAACCTCTTTCCTCTTCACTGACTTATGATTATGTGCTGCCTCTTCTTTCTGATCCTGATGCAAGAGTACGAGCCAATGCGGTACTTTTCCTGTTTTCTAAAGATGAGGGAAAAACTTTTGCAGTGCTGGAAGAAATGGCGCACAGCGACGTTATCAATGAACTGGAAAGTGTAATCTTCACGCTGGAGCAGATTGATGATATTTCTGTAAATGATTTGTTGATTTATGCAGAGGCGCGACTGGTGGATCTTAAAAGAAGCGCTTCTGCGGACCATGCTTTCAAATCTTCTGAAATCAGAAAAGTGAAAGTAGCTGAAAGTGACTCAGCAGACCAGCCTCCCTCTCAAGATATTCCGTCTGCGATCGAACGAAGTCAGCTTCCGCCTGAACAATCATCAAAGCTGCTCCCTGAAGAGATCGTTCTTTATTTCGGCTGCCTTGATCCGGATGGAGGAGAGTCTTCTGCTGATACCGCAGCCAGACAATGGATCCTGGTAACTGACCAGCGCATCCTGTTTGAGGCTTTAGCCAGGGTAGGCAGCAGCAATAAAGAGAAATTTTTTCAGCAGCCGGGAAGCATACAGATAGCCAAGGTGTCCTACGTCGGGATACCGACTTCAGAAGTGGAGGAAGGATGCCCGCAGGTGGGGGCAGCGATTCTGCTGATCAACAGCAGGGGAGGTCAGATTGCCCTGACAATCCCCACAATGGAAGAGGCAGGCTGCATTCAAAAAGTCATTAATGGGATCATCTCCCGAAGGTAAATCTCTGCTTCTTGCAAATTAAGAGGTGCGCCGTTAAAATTCCATTATGTCCAGGAAGCTCAGAAATATCGGCATTTTTTCCTTTTTCACGATAATCTCCAGGCTGCTGGGTTTTGTACGTGTCATACTCTTCACCCTGTTCTTCGGAACCTCCGAGATGTTCGAGGCTTTCCTGGCAGCCTTTCAGATCCCCAATTTTTTCAGGATGACCTTCGGTGAAGGTGCTCTGAATGGGGCTGTAGTACCGATCTACACCGAGGTCAGGCTGAAAAGGGGGGACGAAGAAGCCCATCGACTGGCGAGTTCCGTGATCCTGTCGCTTTCCTTTTTGTTTCTGATCATGACCTTGATCGTCCTGATCTTCACACCCCAGGTCACTTACCTGTTCCTGCCCGGTTTCGCGAAAACTCCGCTCAAATTCTGGATGAGTGTGCTGCTTCTCAAGATCATGTTCCCTTATCTGATTTTCATCGGACTCGCCGCTGTGACGATGGCTTTCCTGAATTCCACAGGCAAGTTCGCGGTCTCGGCTTTTTCACCCTGCCTTCTGAATCTTGTCTTCATCGTCTACATCTTCTGTTTTCTGCCTGAAATCAACGATCCTGTTCTGAAGCTGACCTTACTCGGGCTTACAGCGCTGATTGGAGGAGCCCTGCAGTTTTTCCTGCAGCAATGGTGGTTCAAGCGGATCGGATTCAGATTCACACCCGTACTCTGGCACCCGGAGCTTGCCAGGATCCTGAAGCTGTTCCTTCCCACAGCCCTGATCTATGGAGCTTCTCAGATAAACTTGATGGTGAGCCGCATGATCGCCTCCTTCCTCCCGTCAGGAAGCATCTCCTACCTGTATTTCGCGAATCACCTGCTGCAGCTGCCGATGGGTGTGTTTTCTGTGGCGATTGTCTCTGTAAGCCTGCCGATGCTCTCTGAGGCTACGGCCGGGAAGCGCGACGAGGCAGTCGCTGCGAACATCCAGAGTTCTCTGCTGCTCAACTACTTTCTGATGGTGCCCCTCGCGATTCTGATTTATCTGCAGGCTGCGCCAATGGTACAGTTCGTTTTTGAACGAGGCAAATTCAGCCACCTGGACACCCTGAACACTGCCTGGGCCTTGAAATATTACGCTGTCGGGCTGTTCTTCTTCTCCATCAACCGCCTGCTGGAATCAGTTTTCTACGCCTTCCGCGACCCGAAAACTCCGTTGAAAGTCGCGATCTGCACGATCATCATGAACATCGGATTGAATCTCCTGCTGGTCAAACCGTTTCTGCATGCCGGGCTTGCCATGGGCAATTCCCTGGCCGCGATTTTCCAGAGTTTCGCATTGGTCTATGGACTTTCCAGGCATGTCCCGCTCAGGAAAGTCTTCACTGAGGCATTGAATCTGGGGATCTGGAAAATAACGCTCATGAATCTTTTGCTGGTACTGGTGATTTATGCTCTGGATTCGATCTTTGCTGGTGCAGGAGTATATTTCAAACTGACTGCAATCATAGGAATCTCAGCTATACTGTACCTCGCTGCCGGATACTTCCTGGGAGTGACGGAAATCTTGCGCAGAAGCCTGAGAGAGAGTTAAAATTTCTGGTCTTCAGCCTTCTTTTTAACTTCCTCAAAAGCTTCAGCCAGCTCGGCCTGTTTGATGAGTCCTTTTTTCACCAGTATTTTTACCAGTGCGGCCAGGGTCAATGAGTTGATCGAGCTCGAATAATTCAGTTTTTCCAGTGTTTCCTTGTCAGCCAAGTCATCCTCCAGCGGGTTCTTCGAATTTGTCTAATATTAATTTAGTTCACCTGAAATTTTCAATAAAAAAATTCCATGATCGATGTATCATTTTGAATCCGGCAACAGAGTCTCTCACTTTCTTGACTATTTTTCTTCAAGATAGTAAAATCAACCAGTAAAATCGGGGTTATAAGGGGGATAAATGAAACTCAGAATTTCCAGAAGAGCGCGCGAGATCCAGGCTTCTCCGATCCGCAAGCTTGTTCCGCATGCTCAAGCCGCCAAAGATAAAGGAAAGAAGATCTATCACCTGAACATAGGCCAGCCCGACATTGAAACCCCGGATCTGATGATGAAAGCTATCAGGAAATTCAAAGATCCTGTGCTGGGTTATGGACCTTCTCAGGGGATGCCTGAGTATATCAATACTCTGGTGAATTATTACAACCGCAAGAATTTCAACATCAGCAAGGAACATGTAATCATCTGCACCGGAGGATCTGAAGCGATCCTCTTCGCTTTCATGGCTGTAGGAGATTTCGGTGATGAAGTGATCATTCCTGAGCCTTTTTACACGAATTATAACAGCTTTGCCACTCAGGTCGGATTGAAAGTAGTCCCAATCACGACTTACGCGGAGGACGGATTTCATCTTCCGCCCAGCGACAGGATTGCGGAGAAAATTACGCCCCGTACCAAGGCCATCCTGATCTGCAATCCGAACAATCCGACCGGCACGGTCTATACCAGGGATGAGCTTGCGATGGTGATCGGCCTGGCCATGAAGTACAAGCTGTTCGTGATCGCCGACGAAGTATACCGTGAGTTCATCTACGACGGACTGAAGCACATTTCCGTAATGGAGTTCAAGGAAGCGGAGCAGCACCTGATCATGTGCGATTCGATTTCCAAACGCTTCAGTGCCTGCGGCGCCCGCATCGGCGTCTTTATCTCGAAAAATGAAGAGCTGATGGCCTGTGTGATGAAATTCGCCCAGGGCAGGCTTTGCCCGCCGACTCTTGAGCAGGTCGGTGCAGTCGCTCTGCATACTTTGGGAGAGAGCTATTACAGGAGAGTAAACGAAGAATATCAGAAGCGGCGCGATATAGTTTACGACGCTTTGAGCCGGATACCGGGTGTGGTCTGCCGCAAACCCCAGGGAGCTTTCTACGTGATCGCCAAGCTGCCCGTGAATGACGCCGAACATTATGCCCTCTGGCTTCTGACTGATTTCGATTCCGGGGGGGAATCCGTGATGGTTGCCCCGGCCCAGGGTTTTTACGCCAGTCCGGAGTTCGGTCTGGATGAAATCCGCATAGCTTACGTACTCAATTCCGATAAATTGACCCGTGCCATGGAAATACTGGCCGAATCGCTGACCAGGTATAAGGGAGTGAAAAGTGCCCCCAGGGAGGCTGAATGGACTTCGAGCACGTAATCCGGAACAGGCGCAGCGTCAGACAATTCAAGCATGTGCCGATTCCTACAGACGACATCAGGCTGATTGTGAAAACGGCTGCTCTTTCCGCCAATGCGAACAATGCCCAGATCTTTCGCTTTATCGCAGTGATCAATCAGGCAATCAACAGGACTGTTGCCGAGGCCATTGAAAGCAAAACTGCCCTGATGATCGAGGATGAAGCCGAGAGAGACAAATTCCTGGAGCATGTGACTTTCTTCAAGGACGCCCCCTGTACAATCTACGTTTTCAAGCTGCCGTATCATTCCGCCACCGAGGAACTTGTAGCCAGGGTGGATCCGGATAATCTTGAAGAATGCAAGAGTTATGCGGATTATCAGACTATCGGTGCAGCAGTTGAGAATCTGATGCTGACCACGTTTTCGCTTGGCTATTCCAGCTGTTACATGTGCGCCCCGCTGCTGGCTGCTCCTGAAGTGAAAAAAATCCTGGCAGTGGATAAAACCTGGAAACTCGCTGCTCTGGTGCCGATCGGTCTGGGAGCCGAATTCCCCTCCACGCCCCAGCGGTTGCCGCTCGATGTGCTGCTGAAGATCGTCTCATGAACGGTCCTGTGCTGGTTTCCGCTTGTCTCTTAGGCATTCCCTGCCGATTTGACGGTATGGGAAAGCCACACCCTGGGGTGGTGGAACTGGCCCGTGAAAAAGTGCTGATCCCGGTGTGTCCCGAGCAGCTGGGCGGACTGCCTACCCCTAGGCTGAGAACAGTTTTCTGCGGAAACCTCCTGCGTGATGAGTCCGGCTGCGATGTCACATCGTTTTTCGAAAGAGGGGCTGCCGCAACACTTGAAATTGCAAGACTTTCAGGAGCCACATGCGCTATCATGAAAGAGAAAAGCCCATCCTGCGGTGTAGAATGGGTTTACAGCATGCGGAACGGAAGGGAAACGCTCGTTCCAGGTATGGGCATTACCACGGAATTATTAAAAAAAAATGGCATCACTGTCTATTCTGAAAACTTACTGGCAGGAATCTAAAAGGCTCAGCTACAGCTTTCTGATGGCGCTGCCGCTCCTGCTTGTCTATGAGTTTGAAACCCTCAAACTGAACAATTCCGACATCGAGGGCTTCAGAAACCTGGCTGATCTCGTGATCAAGCAGATGTTCGCTTTTTTCGGCATCAAAGGGCATCTGGCAGTGGCATTCATGCTCTGTCTGATCCTCCTGCTGGTGTACAGAAAAGAGAAAGATCAGCAGATCAGGCCCGGCTTTTTTATCTTCATGATCCTGGAAAGCTTTGTCTATGCGGTGCTGCTCGCTCCAGCAATCGAGAAACTGCATCATTACCTTGCTCTTTCGCAGAGAGTGCAGTTCGCATCCTGCCTGGGAGCCGGAATATACGAAGAGTTCCTGTTCAGAGTGGTCTTTTTTTCAGGAATTTTCTGTCTCCTTTGCAAGGTCATCAAACAACCATGGCTGGTGTTCGTCCTGTCCCTGATGTCTTCGTCAGCGGCCTTTGCCGGATTCCATTACTTTGGCAGTTACGGGGAACCCTTTGCTCTCGGGAGTTTCATTTACCGGTTGCTGGCAGGGGTGCTGCTCTGCCTGCTGTATTATTTCCGCGGATTCGGCATCGCTTCTTACACCCATACAATTTACAATCTGCTGGTACTGTATAATATAGACCTCTGGAAGATCTGGTTAAAATGAATCTGGAAAAAGTCGCTGAACTGAAAACCCGGAAAGACGCCCTGATCCTCGCGCATAATTATCAGAGAGCTGAAGTCAAGGCGCTGGCAGATTTCATCGGTGATTCTCTGGAATTGTCGAAGCTTGCAGCTGAATCCAGAAAGAAGCTGATCGTGTTCTGCGGAGTCCGCTTCATGGCTGAGACTGCCAAGATACTTAATCCTGGAGCCAAGGTTGTGATTCCCAGGATCGATGCCGGCTGCCCGCTGGCCGAGATGGCTGACCTTGATAAAATCAGGGATTTGAAAAAACAGTACCCTGACGCTGCAGTTTGTGCCTATGTGAACACTTACGCTGAAGTCAAGGCTGTCGCGGATGTCTGCTGCACTTCCTCCAACGCCAAGACTATCGTCGAGAAACTTCCAAATGACAAAGTGATCATGCTGCCTGATGCAAATCTTGGCGGCTGGGTCGCCGGAAATACAAAGAAGATGATCATCACCTATCCCGGATCATGCTATGTGCATT
The DNA here is from genome assembly GCA_028687545.1 of Candidatus Wallbacteria bacterium. Lineage (NCBI taxonomy): Bacteria > Candidatus Walliibacteriota > Candidatus Wallbacteria bacterium. The sequence goes on along the minus strand of JAQTZZ010000011.1, from coordinate 47,159 downwards.
GCAGGTTCACCAGAGAAGAAGCCATGGAATCGAAACTCCTGCATCCCAAGGCTCTTTTTCTGGCTCACCCTGAATGCGGGGCTGACGTCCTCTCGGTTGCCGACCTGGTTGCATCCACCAGCGGAATGATGCGGATTGCCGCACAGACCGACCGGACCGAGCTGATCCTGGCGACTGAAATCGGTGTAATTGAGCATCTGGCGGAGCTTTATCCCGGGAAAAACATTTATTCCGCAGGCAGTGCTAAAACCTGCTATAATATGAAAAAAACGCTTCCTTCGGATGTCATCAGGAGTCTGGAACTTGAGCTGACAGAGATCAGTCTCCCCCCTGAAATCATGGAATCCGCCGGGAAAGCGCTAAAACTTATGCTGGAGTTGAGCCGATGAAGAGCATCACCCTTTTTTTCCTGTTCTTATTCTCCGGAATTCTACGTGCTGAACTGCGGGTCGAGTGCTATGATAAAAGCTTTCTGATTGTTCCGAACATCAAGCAGACAGCCGCGGACATCGAGGACGAACTTAACCAGCGGCTGCGCAGCAAGAATCTTGTCTTCCTGATCAAGGAAAATGTTTTCAGCGTTCCGTTCACAGACTTCATTTCACTGCAGAAGCGGGAACTGATGGATGAAATCAACAAGATCAGGAGAATGCAGAACTCCTGGGACAGGATGAATTTCACTCTCTTCAACAAGCGGAAATCATATCAGATAACACCAAAATATCACATCGACAAACAACTGGTAATGGCGCGGCTGGACGAGATCAACAGGCTCTATGCCGTCGAAGGTTCAGACTCCAAGGTCACCAGTTTCAAAGGAATCGACAAGATTGTAAAGGGCGAGACCGGCTGCAGGATAAACTACAGGGACACTGAAACTCAATTCGACAATTTTTTCAATGACGCTAAATTTCTGACACAGCCGGAGCTGAGAATCAAACTTGAAGTAGTAATGCTGGAAACAGACAATTCCTATGAAGGAATTCTCAGAAGCCGGGGATTCACTAATAAAATCTCCTCTCAGGAATCCAGGTTCGATCCCTCGGATGAGAACAGGGTGAACAATTTAAAACTGGCCGCCTCAGATATAGACAACCTGGTGATCAAACCTGGTCAGGAATTTTCCTATAATTATGTACTTGGAGCCAGAACCAGATCCAGGGGATACATGGAAGCGCACGGGATTTCCGGGGGGAAGCTCGTTGACTCGATCGGTGGAGGTATCTGCCAGGTCAGCTCGACCCTTTACGGTCCGGTTTTACTGGCCGGACTTGAAGTGACCGAACGCTACAATCACTCCCTGCGCGGACCCGGCATCGACTATGTTCCGGCCGGCGAGGACGCGGCAGTAGTATATCCGGATAAGGATCTGGTCTTCAAGAATATCTATTCTGACCGCAGTTTTCTGATTTCGGCCCAGGTTTCGGAAGATAAATGCACAGTGACACTTTACAGCGACAAGCCTTTAGACTACCGGTACGAACTGGAAAAGAAGGAAAGCCGCCACGGAAAAAGCCTCACCGAGAAGGTCTGGCTCCTTAAATATGAAGGAAACAGGCTGGTGTCCAGATCGCATGTGGCTGACAGCACATACAGCACGTTTGAGTAATTTGGACAACAATGTCCGGATAACCCCTTGTTCACTGTTTGAAGTTGGTATGTTAGTATGTTTGTATGTTGGTGAAACTATCTCTTCAGATTGATTTAATACGATGAACAGAATTACAGTGTCTCTGTTTCAGAAACCCGGCTTCAAGCGATTCTGGCGCATACTCAGAATCTATTTCTTTTCAGGCCTCGCGTTTCTGCTTCCGTTTGCAGTGACGATCTACATATTCCTGTATCTTTTCAATTGGGCCGACGAGAGCCTGCTTGGGGATCTGCTCACCAGAATGTTTCATTACCGGATTCCAGGACTTGGAATCATCCTGACCATGTTCCTGATTATATTGGTGGGATACCTTTTTCAGAAAGCAGGTATCGGATTGTATGAGCACCTGGAAACATTTTTTCGCAGGCTTCCCATGGGTAATTTTCTGATCTCTACAACCAACGAACTCTCAGTTTTTTTTACCAAGAGCAACAAAATTGTCCGCAATGTCGTGTTGGTGAGATATTACGACTGCGAACACTATGTCATAGGCCTGGAAATGGCGGATGCCCACTGCGAGATGAGGGAGAAGAGCGGAGATGACCTGGTTTCAGTGTTCATTGCCACTACTCCGAATCCGATCACAGGCTGGTATGACACATTTCCCAGAAAGCAGACTATTCCAGTCCAGATCACTTTTGAGGATTATGTGAAGCTGGTGCTGAGCGGCGGGATCACGATGCAGGACAAAATGCCCAGGCAGCTTTGATCAATGATTCCTTGCCAGCCTTGGGAAGCCGTTTGATGGCGATTTCCCGCTGCATGGCCAGTCTGCGGGTCTTCAGAACTTCATGATAAACAAGTTCTACAGGCAGGTGACAGGCAGTGTATTTCGCGCCTCTCCCGGATTTGTGCAATGCAACCCTGGCCTCTAGATCCATAGTATACCCTGTGTAAAGGGAACCTCCGCTGCAGCGGAGGACGTAAACGAAAAAGTGTTTTTTCAATTTATTTTTTACCCGTTCGTCATCTTCTGTTATAATAAATCGTCAATATGCAGAAAATTATCAGGTTCAGAATGTATAACGCAGGAGGGGACTATGGATGTCGTTGAAATGCTGAGAGATGCGGTCAAAGAGAAGGTATCAGACATAATTTTCTCAGTGGGAGCAGCCCCGGTTTTCAGGATTCAGGGCAGACTCAAGCAGTATGGGGACGATAAACTGAATCCGGAAATGACCAAGAAACTGGTCTACAGCATCCTCTCTGATGAGCAGAAAGCCCAGTTCGAAGAAAAGAATGAACTCGACCTCTCCATTTCCCTCAAAGGCATCGGCCGTTTCCGTGTCAATGTTTACAAGCAGAAGGGGTATGTCGGAGCCGCTTTCCGCACGATCATGGAAGTGATCCCTGCGCTCTCTGAGCTTGGAATGCCCGATGTAGTGTCCACTTTCACGGAATACCCGAACGGCCTGGTGCTGGTCACCGGTCCCACCGGCTCAGGCAAATCCACTACCCTGGCTTCGATGATCGACCTGATCAATTCCACCCATAACTATCATATAGTCACTGTCGAGGATCCGATCGAATTCGTGCACGAGCACAAGCAATGCATCATTGACCAGAGGCAGCTCGGCCGTGACACCAACAGTTATGCCAATGCCCTCAAATACGTGCTGCGCCAGGACCCGGACGTGATCCTCTGCGGAGAAATGAGAGATCTGGAAACCATCGCAGCCACCATTACCCTGGCCGAAACCGGACACCTGGTGTTTTCCACACTGCATACGCAATCTGCGGCGCAGACCATCGACCGCGTGGTGGATGTATTCCCGCCCTACCAGCAGGAACAGATCCGCACCCAGCTCTCGCTTACGCTCAAGGCTGTGATCAGCCAGCAGCTCCTGCCCAAGGCCAAAGGCGGAGGCCGCGTGGCTGCCCGCGAGATCATGGTGATGAATTCAGCCATCGCGAATCTGATCCGCGAGGGCAAGACCTATATGATCCTCAATTCCATCCAGACAGGCAAGAAGGACGGCATGGTCACTATGGAAGAGTCTGTGCTGGACCTCCTGCGCCACGGCGAGATCACTCCTGAAATCGCCCAGAGCAAGATCCAGGACAAGACAAAGGTCAAGCAGGTTGTGTTGAATCCCACTGCCGGCATGGGCGGGAAGTATTAAAACCACTTGTAAAAGGATTGTCATTTACTGAATCCAGTATCAGATAGTCGCTTTCTATTAAAAGCTTCTTGACTTTAACCAGACGTGCAGATAAAAATGCAGCAACCAAAAACTGTATTTTTTCTCGTTGTGAATATTCACTCCACCTTTTTTTTCCCTTGGAAATCATGGGTTTTGTATTGACAAAGGTTGAATTTAAAATAAAATATTATGAGCAAGCTGTTAACCGCTGCATACTAATCAAAATGATCAACTAATCATAGCTGTGGTTTTTAAGTTTCCGCTATGGAGCGGAAAAGCGTTTGGAAATAAGAATAAAAAAATAAATCCGGAGGAATGATGATCACCTTTTTGAGGAATTATTACTACTTAATCCCTCTACTGATTTTCGCTGCCGCATTCCTGTTTGTTACCTGGCTGCGGCTGAATCCGACTCATGCTAAAACCGTGTCCCATCTGTTAAAATTGGATATTCGGCGTTACGCCAACCTGCATGATTGGAATTATCTGATATTCACAGTGATTTATCTTTCCAAACGGATAGTTTTCAGCCCTGTAAACGATGAGGAGAATTTGCTCACTCTGGCACCGCAAGCAGTGCTGACATTGCTTTTTTTCTGCTGGGAGATATACCTTGGGCTCTGCTGCCTGGCGCGCTATCTGTCAGAAGAAGAAAAACCGGATGGAATCAAAGCAAGCTCCTGGCATTGCCGTAGGCGGCTGATCCTCTATGCATTTCTTGCCAGTATGGTCACATATGCCGGACCATATACTGGCATCTGCATATGGCCTGAACATGGTGGCCCTGATCAGATTTTCGCTTATATGCAGCAGGGTGCACTGGGAATGTGGTGCATGTTTGCTTATCTTTTGCCTATAGGAATGACGCTCTTTTTTTCCAGATATGCTGGCTGCAAAAATGCTCGTGTATCGACCGTGATACGAGGTGTTATATACATTCTTATCGGATCAATGCCATTTGCCATAGTGCTCAGCACCCTGTGCGATATCAGGCATGGGAACATATTCTAAGGAGGATTAATAACACAAAGCAGAACCTTTTTCTTCATAATGCTGACTGCTATGGTCTTCGACATGTTGATTCCATGGAAACGGTTTCTGCCAGTACCCATAGCTTTATCATTTGCACCCCAAAAAGACGAAATTCAACTCACAGTCAGCGGTAAAGATAAAAACCGCAAATTTATGCTGGACCTGATAAAAACAGAGCGGCTACAGTGGGGAGATGTAGTTTATGCTGGTATGAAAAGAGAGATACCAGCAGGTAAAAAATGGGAGTTCAAATTTTACAGTCAGGATTTGTTGACTGGTAAAATCAGTGTACATAGCAACCCACAGGACTGGAGAATACCTAGATCAGGTGGATCAAAAAAGGTGACTTTGAATCTCCCTGATGACAAACTTAACCCTCCGAGAACAAGCTATGCCGGGATTGGTGAAACAGTACCTGAACGGTTGAATCTGCTTTTCTCTCCAAAAGATTTAAGGGAAAAGAAAGAATTTCTTGATAAATATAAACTCGAACCACAATTGTTGAGTGGTAGATACATAGCTGTGAGATTACCGACTGGTACCGATCGTGATGAATTGCAGAAAAAACTGGCGCAAGAGGGCATGGTGACATCTGTGGAACCTGATCGTGTTTTGAAAATGTGCGAAAGCCAGGATTTACGGCAGACTCAATGGAATATGCGGCAGTTCGGAGACATCAGAAGGCTCGGTGAAATCAATTCTACAAAGGAAGTTATCGTTGCAATACTGGATACTGGGATCGACAGGTATCACGAAGACCTTGATAGGAATAATATTCTGCCTGGATATGACTTCCTGAATCTTGATGACGATCCTGCAGATGACAACGGACACGGAACCGAGATGGCTGGCATCATGGCAGCTTTATGGAATGAATACGGAATAGATGGAATGTTCCCAAGGATGAAGATCCTGCCTGTCAAAGTGCTGGACAATCAAGGCTATGGTTGTTATTCGATCCTATGCATGGGAATTTATTATGCAATTGATCATGGCGCGAGCATTATCAACATCAGTGCTGCAGGTCACGGGTACTCTGAGATGATGAAAAAGGCGATTCTTTATGCTTTGGATAAAGGTTGTACTATAATCGCTGCTGCAGGTAATGAAGGAAATAAAGAACCATTGTTTCCTGCCTCATATAATTACGTGATCTCAGTAGCAGCAAATGGACCAGACGGAAATATCTGGGCAAGTTCAAACATCAACGCTGCAGTGGATTTTTGGGCCCCAGGCGTGGACATACCGACTCTACTTCCAGGGAGTAAATATGGATCGACCACAGGCACATCTGCAGCCGCAGCGCATGTAAGCGGACTGGCTGCAGCGATTTCACTGACGCAGAACAGCTCGAAATACGAACAGGTGCTGGCAGGTTTGAAGATTTTGAGAGATGGTCAAAAAATCCTGCATCTGCCAGGAGTTCCAACCCAGGTTACACCCATTACCGATGAAATATGGGATACTACGGAATCAAAGATTGGTTTTACCTATGAGGAAGATGCTTTGTTTGAAGCATGTCATCACATGTACCCTGAAAAGCAAGTGCATCAATACTTGTCTGGACAAGCTTTCGAAAATCTATGGAACAATCCAGATGCTGATAAGGGACTGGTGAAGGAATTTGGGAAGTATATAGGGAAGGAAACAGATGTGAATTATACTGTAACTTATGAAGTTGAAGAGTATCAAGAGCAAGGTCCACCAATTATTGTCGAAAATACATTTAAATACATAAAGATACCAACATACACAGGCGGAGAAGTTGGGCAAGATGTTCCAGATTTTACCCCGACGCCCACCCCATATTCTTTTGTAGACTGGCCTGAATTTATAAAAAACACTGATAAAGGAAAAAATACAGCACTGGCTGGCAACAACGACGTTATCGAAGGCTCAATGGAAGAAGATATGTATTACTGGCCAGGTGGCCCATTTGCCTATGGCCCAAAACATGCTCTGCCGATTCCGGATTTTAATGAAAGCACTCTCAAAGTAGTTGGCTGCCATTTCTGGGACCCGATAACAAGACATGGTGGCAACTTCGATGTCGGTCTTAATGGCGTGTGGCCAACTGGAAATTTTGTCTTTTCTTATAAATCCTCTATTGACAGAGCTGAAGAATTATGGGAAAAAATGCTGGCGGTTTATAAAGATGATCCTAAACAAGCATATTATTTGCTTGGTCGTGTTGCTCATCTCCTACAAGACATGACTTTACCTGCACATGTCCTTAATGATTGGCACAACAGTTATCTGATTGGCCTAGGTCCTGATCCGTATGAAGATTTCGTGGGAGAGCCTGAAAACTACCGAATATACTCTGAACTGCACGACAACAATATAGATATTACGCAGTACAGAAAAGTTCCTAATCAATATAATTGGTGTTATAGCGAAGAAACATGGAATAAGCAAACTGATTTATTCAAATTATTTTACAGTGTTACTGAGATTACAGATGACGATTCTTCAAAAGATGTATGGGGTGATATGCCAGCTCCCGGCAACTTCACATATGATGAATACAACCTATATTTAGGAAAGAAACTGTTGCCATTGGCAGTACGTGCAACGGCCGAACTTTACAAGCTTTTCTGGAAGGAGATTCATCATACAGTTTCCGTAATCATCAAGCCGGATGAGCTACAGAATCAAACTACCCAAAAGGATATGTGGAGGATCAAACCCTTTACTTCAGAAGTGGAAGGCAAGTGGCTGCTAGCAGACCAGAGGTGAGAGTAATCAGCCAGTAGTTATAAAGGACTAAGATGAGCCTTAGTTAACCCGCCGATGAACCGGTACTGATCCAGTGCCGGATTTAATGCTAAGTCGTCTGCAGCGCCAGCTTCAGTTCTTCCGGCCTGGTGGCTGCTCTGAATGCTTCCTCTTCAGTGATCAGGTCCTGCTGCAGGAATTTCAGCAGCGCCTGGTTGAAAGTCTGCATTCCTTCCAGTTCACCCTCTGAAATCACTTTATAGAGTTTCGTGACTTCGCCTTCTGCGATGATCTTGCGCACTGTAGGCGTGGCCACCAGTATTTCCAGGGCCGCCACACGGCCGGTGCCGTCCTTTTTGGGCAGCAGGCGCTGGGAAACCACTCCCTGCAGGTTAAGGGCGATCTGCTTTCTGATCTGATGATGGAGTGTGGAAGGATACGTGTCGATGATACGCTCCACTGTCTGCTGGGCATCTGTCGTGTGCAGGGTGGAAAATACCAGATGTCCGGTTTCAGCGGCTGTAATGGCAGTGGAGATGGTTTCCTGGTCCCTCATTTCCCCGACCAGGATCACGTCCGGGTCCTGGCGCAGCACATATTTAAGGGCGTGGGAAAAGCTCGGGACGTCCTCACCCAGCGTTCTCTGAGAGATCAGGCATTTCTTGTCTGTGTGGAAAAATTCCACCGGGTCCTCGATGGTGATGATGTTCAGAGAGTCATTTTCGTTGATATGGTTGATCATGGCTGCGAGTGATGTCGATTTTCCCGAGCCTGTGGTTCCAGTGACCAGGATAATGCCGCGCTCGGCCATGGCGAATTCCTTGAGAATTTTCGGCAGTCCCAGTCCGTCGACTGTCGGGATCAGGTTCGGGATGTGGCGGAAGACCATGTGGAAAAGACCCTTCTGGCGGAAAAAGTTATAGCGGAATCGGCCTACGTTTGGGACCACGTGCAGACCGTCGATGTCACAGTTCTTCTGGAACTGTTCCTTGCGATCCTTGGTCAGGACCTGGTCCAGAAAGGTGAGGGCGATTTCATGTGTGATCACATTGGAAACTATGTTTGTGAGTTCACCGTGGATTCGGAATCTGGGAGGAAGGCCAGGCTTGATATGGCAGTCTGAAGCCTTTTTCTGGACCGCTATCGTGAGAAGGTCGTTGATATTGATTCCCATCGTTCCTCCGATGATTTTTTAATATTTTATCAGATTAAACCGTGAAATGCATTGGCTTGTCGCAAGCTAAAGAGTTCTTGCAAATCCGCGCTGGTTCCGTGTAAAATATACACAGAGCCTTTTGGACACTTTAGTAGAGGCTCTTGGGGGCACTGGCGCTTCCATACAACCTGGAGGGAGCATGCGATGCTGATAAAAGCCATTCTGCTGATTCTCTGTTCTGCGATTACCCTGAACGCCGCGGTTACCTTCGATTACAAAGGATTGGTGGAGTTTTCCTATTACGCTCCTGAAGCCACAGTAGTGGAACTTTACGGGAGCTTCAACAACTGGCAGGGAGCTCCGTTGAAAAAGTGCGAGGACGGATTTTTCAAGCTTGATCTCTACCTCCCGCAGGGAGAATACAAATACTACTTCATGATCAACCGGCTGTTCAAGAGAGCTGATCCTGACAACCCGAATCAGGTAAACAAGCAGTCTGTATTGAATCTGAAATTCGGCGAAATTCTGGATTATCAGGAGAATCAGCTGACCGTGGCGCTGGTTGTGAACTTCCAGCCATCCAGCTTTTACAAAGACTTTCTGCTCTATGAAAAACTCTTAACAGAGCTCAAACTCCTCAAGATCCCACTCAACATCACATTCAACGGAGTTTATCTGGACTATCTGGCTAAGAATTCCAAATTCACGGATTGGCTGAACAAGAGCGAGAACATCTATCTCCTTGGTTCATCCCTGACCCGCACCTATCTGCCGTGGCTTCAGAATAACGCGCTCAAGACTCTGCAGCTTTCAAACTGGAAAGTGGCATTCAACGATGTTTTCCATCTGGGTGCATCTGTACTCTCTGTGCCATATCTGGGAGTGGATTCCGAGGTTGCTCATGCCGCTGGAGATCTTGGATACCAGGGAATTCTGGTGCGCAGGACGAATGAATACTATCCCTATAAAATCGACGACAACCGCCTGACTTTTTTCCCCGCAATCCCTGTTCTGGAAAACCTGGCCGACTACATGGGCGGAAAAGTGCTGGCCCGCTGCCTGAATTACCTGAGCGAAGCCACTGAAGCCGGACATTTCTATCCTTTCCTTGGACTTTACTGGGAAGTCGACAACCAGACCACACTCTCAATCATCGAATCAGTGCTGGAAGAGCTGAAAACCCTGAAAGATGAGAAATCCATCAGATTTAAGGCTCTGCCTGAGTACTACCCCTCAATCACCGGCAGAATGACCCGGGATTATTATCCGGATCTGATCAGGCCTTTTAATCATCATTTCACTACTTCCTACCTGGATAAATATTATCGCGATAAATTCGGTTACTGGCTTTTCTACCTGAAGAGCAATTACCCGGGTTCAGTACTTGAAGGCAGGCAAATGGAAATCCTGGAAAAAATCGAGGAAAACTGGTTCCTCAAAGATGAATCCCTGTTCTGGGACGTGCAGCAATGCTTGAACAGGGAATATTTCACTTTAATGAAGAAGAAGCCTTATTCCAGTTACAGGAACATCAAGGGTGAGAATTTTCTGTTCCTGGAAAACAGGGATTTTTTCTGTGCCCTGGACGCCCATACAGGCAGACTGATAGAGGTTTATGTCAAAGGGAAAGACCGTACCTTGTCGGATGTGGAAGATGAAGAACATGCCGACGTATCCATCGATAACGAGAAAATCACCTTCGATTTCTATGAATTCAAGGGAGACAGCCTTGTTTTTTATAAAAAACTGCACGGCAACCTGGAAGATTTCATTCTGGAGAAAGTATTCGAGCTGGACCGGAAGAGCAGTAAATTGACGGAATCTTTCAGAGTCAAGAACGCAGCATCCGTCACCAGGCGTCTCCATCTGCGTTATTCAGGAATCGGGTACCAGAACCAGAGTCCGATGATGAGGTGGGCGGATTCTTTCGATGACGGCAGCTGGACCGTGCGGGCCAGTGAGTTTCTGCTCCCTGCCGGCTCATTTCTTGAATCAAAGGCTTTCCAGCTGAAACCTGGAGAAGAGCGGAAAATCACTCTGGAGCTTTTACCCAGATGAAAAAAATCCTGCTGATAGAAGACGAGGAAATAGTATACCAGGTCTGCCGGGATTTTTTGGCCAGAGAGTACGAAGTGTTCTGGGCCAGGGACGGCGTGGAGGGATTGAACCTTTTTTACTCCAAGGTCCCTGACCTCGTGCTGCTCGACCTGATGCTTCCCGGCCTGGATGGTCTGCAGCTCTGCCGCGTAATTAAATCCGATCCTGACTATTACAGGATCCCTGTGATCATCCTGACTGCCTGCGATGACCGCGCCCGCCGATTCTGGGGGGAGAACGCCGGAGCCGATGATTATGTGATCAAGCCTTTCGATCTGGACGACCTGAAAGACAGTATCCGACGACTCCTGGACTTCCAAAACCAATCCGGGAGCAGCGGTTATCAGACTGAGCACGATATATTTCTGCACATCATCAAGCTGTTGGAGAAGAAACTCTTCCAGATCTCCATCATCAATCAGATCAATCAGGCACTGCTTTCAGAATATGAGCTGATAGAAGTGCTGACCCAGGTAGCTGAATCGATTTTCCGGGTCTGCAGTGTTAAGTCTGTGGCACTTTATTATTTTGAAAAGCCGAATCTGATCAGGAAAGCCATGCTCTCAGCCAGTAAGCAGACCGAGGAGTTTTTCCCCAGTGAAATCCGGCTGGAAAATTACGGTCAGAGACAGGCGCTTCTGCGGGAGCTTAATATTTTTTTTGCTCCAGGTGAAAAAATTTACCTGCATCCGCTGCTGAAGGCGGAAAACCTGCTCGGAATAGTCTGCTGCCAGATCGATAAAAGCGAAGACTTTAATTCCAAGATCGAAATGCTGGAGGCACTTGCCAATTGCGCCTCGCTTGCCATCTGGAAAGCCGGTGTATACATGGAGCTGAAGCAGAAGGCGGATAACCTTGAGGATGCCAACCAGCGCCTGAAAAAAATGCAGACAGAGATGGTGCTCAAGGAGAAGCTGGTTTCCATGGGCCAGCTGGCGGCGGCACTGGCTCACGAAATCAACAATCCACTGGCAAGCATCTCGGGATTTTCACAGATCCTGATGGACGACATTCCCCGGGACAAGCGCAGGGAATTCTGCCTGAAAATTATCACTGAAACAGAGAGAATTACCACATTGACCGAACGGCTTCTGCATTTTTCAGAAGTCCATCCGGCTACAGACCGGATCAATCTGATAGGTGTGTTTGAAGAAGCAGTTAATCTGCTGTCTGGTCACCCTGAATTCCGCAACACCAGGATCAAAAATCTGGCAGCCGGCGAATGTTTCATCAGGATGGACCGAAACGATCTGCTCCAGATTTTCATTAACCTGATGCTGAATTCAATCCAGGCTATGAAGGGGGAAGGATCTATTTATCTGAACACAGGAATCACTCCGCCATTGATCTGGATTGAAATCTCAGATTCAGGACCCGGGATTATGGAAGAACATTATGACAAGGTTTTTCAGCCGTTTTTCACCACAAAGGGAAGAAATGGAACCGGGCTGGGCCTGCCGATCTGCTTCATGCTTGCCGAAAAGAACGGAGGCAAACTTTTCCTGTCTCAAAAAAAATCAGAATATGGCGGGGCTTCGTTCAGGCTTGAATTCCAGAAGGAGGTTGTATGAAAGGTCGAATCCTGGTGATAGATGATGAAGACAACCTGGTCGAGATAATCCGCTACTGGCTGGAGGAGAGGGGCTATGACTGTCTGACAGCCGGAAATGCTGCCCAGGCTTATAAATTCATCGACAACTTTCAGATTGACGTGATCATCACCGATGTGAGGCTTGATAAAACCAGTGGTCTGGAAATCCTGCGCTATGTTCAGGAGTCGAGCCCACTGATACAGGTGATCATCATCACCGGATACACCAATGTGGATGACGCGGTCTGGGCGATCAAGAACGGTGCCTATGACTACATCAAGAAACCCTTTCACCAGGACAGGATCATTTCTGTGGTGGAAAAGGCTCTGGAACGTAAGATCCTGCTATACGAGAATGACCTCCTGAAAAGTCAGATCATCAAGGAATATCAGTTCCAGAACATCATCGGCAGAAGCGAACCAATGAAAAGGGTTTTCAATGTGATCAAAACCATTGGTGATTCCCCGCACAGCACAGTCCTGATCCAGGGAAGCTCAGGTACAGGCAAGGAATTGATAGCCAAAGCCATCCACTTCAACTCGCCTCAGAAAGACGCGCCTTTCGTGGAACTCAACTGCAGCACGGTTTCCGACTTCCTGTTCGAATCCGAACTGTTCGGACACGTCAAGGGAGCGTTTACAGATGCCCGCAGCAACAAGAAAGGACTGCTGGAAATGGCAGATGGAGGTACGGTGTTCCTGGATGAAATCGGCGATCTCAAGCCGGCCTTCCAGATCAAGCTGCTCAAAGTGCTGGAAGAAAAAAAATTCAGACCAGTCGGGGCGATCGAGGATATTTCCGTTTCCCTGCGGATCATTGTGGCTACCAACAAGGATCTGAAAGAAGAGGTGAAAGCCGGCCGTTTCAGAGAAGACCTTTATTACAGATTATCCGTGATTCCAATCTTCCTTCCCCCGATGAAAGAGAGGGGCGAAGATCCGCTTTTGATCGCCCAGTATTACATCGATAAATACAACCTGGAATTTAAGCGCCATGTCAAGGGATTGAGCAGCAAAGCCAGGTGGCTGATCCTGAATTATTCCTGGCCAGGCAATGTCCGTGAACTGAAAAATGTGATCGAGCGTGCAATCCTGCTGGAAAACCGGGAGCTGCTGGAGCTGGATTTTTTTGAAAAGGAGCTGAATCCTGTCGGAGCTGCGCCTCACGAGTCAGTGACTGATGTCACGTTCACCTTGGAGCAGGTGGAAAAGAACTACATCGAGAGGGTGCTGTCGTTCACACTCGGCAACCGCGCTAAAGCCAGCGAAATCCTTGGCATCACCAGGAAAACCCTTTACAACAAACTGAAAAAATATCAGCTGGAAGGAACAGCAGGGGAAGCGGAAAAAGAACAGTCATGAGAAGCCCATGGTATAATTAGTCTGACTTTTGATCGTGCAAGGAGAATTAGATGTCGTTATTAAATGTGTTGGACAGTTTCCGGGGGATGAAATACAATTTTCTGGAGCGGGTGACTTCAATCATACCTGTCCCGGCCAATCTCCCTGACAGCAGCGCTATCGATTTTCACGGGGCGGATTCAAATTTTACGCTGGCGAACAATTTTTACCATTCCGAGGACTATGAGCAGTGCTATCATTACCTCAAGGATGCCATCAAGGCCAATTACAAGTATGCCGCACCTTATGTGATGATGGCCGAGATCTATCTCAAGGCCAAGAAGGTTTACGAAGCCCAACTGATTCTGAAAAAAGGCATTGAGTACACCGGAGGGCTCCCGGTATACGAAAAACTGGCGGACCTTTATCAGGAACAGGGTCTTTTTGAAAAGGTGGTGAAGATCTGGGAGACATACATCCTGGAATCTGCAAAAAAATCCATCGGTTATTACAAGCTGGCTAATTTTTATCTTGTGCAGCGCGACCTGAACAAGTCCATTGAAGCTTTTGAACATTCCCTGGAACTTGAACCATCCAACATCGCAATTTACGAAAAACTGGCTGAATTGTATGAATTCACTGAGCAGTATCCATTAGCCATCAAAAATCTGGAAAAATTTCTGGTTGCACCGGAAGCTGAAGTGTTCTTCAGGAATTCAGCCAACAAGTCCCAGGTGAACAAACGGATCGGCAATATCTATTTCCGGCTCAGGAATTTTGATCACGCGGTACCATTCTATAAAAAAGCTTTGCAGCTGATCTTCAATGACAATGAAGTTTACATGAAGCTCGGCGACATGTGCATGCTGACCAAAGATTTCAAGAACGCCCGCACCAACTATAAAATTGCCTCACAGCTCAAGGACGATGACATCGAGATCATGGCCAAACTGGCCACTCTGAATTTTCTTGAGGAAAATTACGAGCTGGCCAAAGCATACTATTCCAGGATCATCAAATTCTGCCCCACGATCCTGGGTGTACATGCAATACTTAAATCAATCGCCGAAGGCCAGCCGGACAGCAAAACCATGTCCGAGATCCTCGATGAAAACACAGATATTTCATTGAAGGACATCGAAGAGATGCAGCACCTCAAGTTTGACGGCAGCAAAGCCGCCTTCACTGAAGAAGAAATCCGGCTGATCAATGAGAAGATCGCCAAGGCCGAAGAGGAGAAAAAAGCCAAAGCCGCTGAAAAGGCCAAGGAAACAGCTATGGACGGGAGTAAAATCCCTGCTCCGGAAAAAGAGCCTGATGAGCTGGACAAGCTGATTGAAGAATCCATGCCACAGGTACTTCCAGATGCAGAAGCCACCCGGCCGGCAGGGGAGGAGAATCTCGCTCAACCTGAGGAGCCGGAAATGGAGCCGGCAGATAGCCTGCAGCCTGAACAAGCTTTGAAACCAGAAGCTGAAGTTCTGCCGCCTGAACCTGCGGTTTCAGAACAAGCAGACATCCTGCCGCCTAAGCTCGCGGCCGGGGAACCGGCAGATATCCAGCCGCCTGAAGTGGAGGCCGAGGCACCGGAAGACATCCTTCCGCCAAAGAAGAAGGCAAGCGAGCCTGAGGAAGATATTCTTTCGCTGATGAAGCAGGATGAGGAGGAAGACCTCCTGCCGCCTGTGAAGAAAGTCGCAGAACCTGAAGCCCCGGCCATGCCTCCGAAAAAGATGGTTGAGAAATCCGGAGAAACTGCTCAGAAGACTGTCAGGAAAGAGGAACCCAGGATCGACAGGCAGAAGCACAAGGTGACAGGTCTGAGCGCTGATCCGTATGAGTCCGGCGCATTCGACGAAAAACAGGGATTGATGGTGGATGATCAGAATGCGAGCACAGAGCGGAAACCTCCTGAAAAAGCGAAATTCAAGTCCTGGAAAGAAGAATTCCAGTCTGAACTGACAACCATGACCAGGAAGCTTAGAAAACAGAAAGACCTGATTGACACCATGGTGATCAGCATCATCAGCGAATCCGACAGTCCCTGGGAATCTTCTGAAAAAAAGACCAGGGAAGAGATAGTTTCATTCGTCAATCAGACAGAGGAGATTTTAAAGGAGCATGAAAATGATTTTCTCCCCATGCTTCAGAAGTATCAGGAAGTTCTCGCGGAACTGCAGAGAAATCTGGGAACACTCAATCAGTTGATGAATTCATACGAAATGCTGAACAATGCCGATAAATCCACCGAGATCGTCAGGAATTTCAGCAAGGCAAATCTTGATTTCGTGAACATACTCAATGATTTCATCTCTCTGGAAACTTTGCTGCAGAAGGCCATTCTGACACTCCAGAAAGATGTAGGTTCCCATCTCTGCGAACTGGAAGTGGTGCGCAAGTCCTCGCAATAGGCGCGGAAATCCCTGAATGTTTGACAAATAATGTTTTAGGGTTTAATTTTTCACAATATGAAGAAAATCATTCTCGGTTTTTTCAACCTTTTTTTTACGATTCTGGGCATCAGCATCGGAAATTTCCTGGTCAATATTTATCCCACCTACTGGCAGGATTTCCTGGGTGACTGGGTCGGAGCGACCCCGAAACTGGTGATGAATTTCCTCTTTGGCGGAGCGTTTTACCTGTTCAGCAATGTGGTGATTCGCCACTTTCTGGACTGGTATGAGCAATGGACTAAAGAGGTCAGTTTTCAGAGAATCTGGTGCGATTTCCTGGGTGGAGTCCTCGGATTGATCGCAGGTAATCTTTTTTTCATGGTTCCATATTATTTTTTCTACAGCTACAGCCTGGATGAACTGGAAAAAGAAGCTCAGGAAGTAGCTCTGATCATCAAAGTATTCTCTCCTCTGGCCATTAACCTGGTTTCTTTTTTCATCGGTGTCACGGTCTTGAAAAGACTGACTGAGACCAAGCTTCTGGGCGCTGAAGAAACAATCGGGGAGAAAATCGTCGCTGATACAAATATCCTGATTGACGGGCGGATCATTGAACTGATGAAAACCGGCATGATCAGGGAAGTAATTCAGATCCATGAGTGCGTATTGCGCGAGCTGCAGCTGCTGGCAGATTCTTCAGACCAGAGTAAAAGGCTTAGAGGCAGGAGAGGCTTGGAAAATCTGGAGAAGATGCGAAGGGAACTGCCCAGAAAACTCGAAATTGTCAGCGAACCGATCGAAGGCGAGAATGTCGATGAAAAACTGATCAATTATGTCAAAAAAACCAAGAGAACTTTACTGACCAATGATTTCAACATGTCCAAAATCGCCCGTTTGCAGCTGCTTGAATGCATCAACCTGAATGAGGTTTCACTGGCTCTAAAACCGGTACTTGTCCCGGGCGAAGAAGTGGTGATAGAATTAGTGAAGCCCGGGAAAGAGCATCATCAGGCCGTCGGATACCTTGAGGACGGCACGATGATCGTTGTGGAAAATGGCCGGAAATATCTGGGCCGGCTGCTGGAAGTAATTGTCACAAATATAATCCAGACCCAGGCAGGCAGGATTGTTTTTGCAAAATTTAAAGACATAAAAAAGGAGGATTCGGAATGCCCAAGATCAAGGTGAGAGATATCATGGAGAAGAAGTTTTTCAAAGTAGCCTCCAGCGATAGCTTTGAAAGCGCCAGAAAAATGGCTTTACTTAACCGGGTAAAGCAGTTGGTGGTAATCGATGGGAATGATGTGGTGGGCGTGTTGACAGAGAGGGATTTCTTAAAGGATTCCTCAGGCAAGGAGAAAGTTTCCAAGTTCATGACAGGAGATTTTCCCCGTGTCACAGAAGAAACCACAGTCAATGAAGCAGCACGCACCATGCTTGACAATAGCATCAGCTGCCTGCCGGTCTTTTCCAGGAACGGCGAGGTAGTTGGAATCATCACTGAAACCGACCTGGTCAAGGACCTGGCTGATGAAAAGCGCAAGGAACCGGAGCTTTCCCCAGAGCGTCTGGCAATCTATCTTTCCATGACCAGCGACAGACAAAAAGAGAATCACTGGCTGGAAGAGGGATCCAACGCCGGGCTGCAGGCTGCCATTACGCAGGTTGGCGAGACTGGTGAGAAGCTTCCGATCAAGTTCAGGGAATCCGTGATCGTGGCAGCCATCGCCAGAGGCGTGATTTCCGAGGACCTGAAGGACAAAATCGCAGTCTCCATAGCAGCCCGTGATGTGTATGCACAGCTTGACCTGATCAACCCCGGCCTTGGCGGAGGCTTCAAAGTCGCCATCGTCAGGGGGGAAGGATTGATCGTGGTCTCGGCTTTCGGCAGATGCGGCCATGCCCTTGTGAACGGCCCCAAGACGATCGCGATGGGATACTGTATAATTTAGGCTCTGTTAACAAATCTGAAGCGAAGCGAAGATTTGTTTACAAAGATTTAAGCGGATTAACCTGGAAAAATTTGCCGATGCCTATTTTTTGTGAGGTCAGATGAATAAACTTGCCCAGGCCGAAGCTTATTATTCACAGGCACTGGACCTTCTGAATGAGGGAGACTACAAGCCCGCACTCGAGAAACTGATTGAATCGCTCAAACTCGACCGTGGGAATGGCCGCTATCTCAGCGCCATCGCGCTCACCTATTTTCTCCTGAACAATCTTGAAGAATCGGTGAAATCCTACCTGGAGGCGATCAAGGCCGAACCTGAGAATTTCAACAACTATATCTACCTTTCCAATATTTACCAGCTGCGGGAGGAATTCGCCAAATCCACCAAGATCCTGGAGCAGGGGCTGATCCTTCTGGAAGAGAAACTGAAGGAAAACCCCAGAGAATCATATTATTTCGGCTCGATGGGGATGTTTTATTACCAGCTCAAGCGATATGATGAAGCCATCATGGCTTATTACCAGGCCTTGATCCTTAAGGATGACAACCATGATTATTACAGGGAACTGGCCAACATTTATTATGAGCTGAATTTTTTCGAGGACGCAGTCAAGCTCTCCCAGAAATCGGTTGCACTCGATCCGATGGACTACAGCGCATTCCTGCACCTGGCCCTGTCTTATCAGCGGCTCAACCTGATCAGTCTCTCCATTACCAACCTCAAGCGCTCTCTTCAGATCAACCCGAATCAGAATGAGGTTAAGGAACTCCTGAAGAAACTCATGGAAATCAAGGAACACAACGGTGAAACGATCGAGGAGATCATCCGCAGCAGCAAGATGGAAAAACAGTATACAGGAATCGTCAAGTGGTTTGATGATTCCAAGGGGATCGGTTTCTTGAAGACAGCATCCCGGAAGAAAGATATTTTCGTGCATTTTTCAGCGATAGTCAACGAAGGATATCAGACGCTGTACGAGGGTGAAACAGTGCGCTTCGGAATTACCAAGTCCAGGCGCGGACCGATTGCAGTTTCTGTAGAAGTATTGAATCGTGATCCGTCCAAGTTCAG
Source organism: Candidatus Wallbacteria bacterium (assembly GCA_028687545.1). Lineage (NCBI taxonomy): Bacteria > Candidatus Walliibacteriota > Candidatus Wallbacteria bacterium. The sequence goes on along the minus strand of JAQTZZ010000011.1, from coordinate 28,013 downwards.
TTTCGGGGTACTGAAGAGTTTTGACCTGCATAACGGCAGGGGAGTCATGAAATCAGAGGACGAATCCGAGTATCCATTTCATTTTACAGCCATTGTGGGCAGGCTGATCAAAGTGGCCCAGATCGGCGAAAAAGCGCGTTTCGAAGTGATCAAGGATCAGAACAGCGGTGAATACAATGCTTACAATATCGTATTCATTTCCGGAACAGCAGCTCAGAATGCCGGAGTAGTGGCCTGGTTCGATCAGAAGACAGGCAATGGAGTGATCCATTCCGACGACGGGCAGCAGGTGATTTTCCAGAATTCGAGTTTCCAGGAGACGCTTGGCACCAAACTCAAAAAGGATCTGCGCGTCACTTTCGAAATCACCCAGGTTGAGAATATAGACGGCAATCTGGTTCCCAAGGCGATAAAGATCGAACTGGAAGAAACACCGTAGCCTGAAAAAGGCTTTACCGGCTCAGATACGAAAGAAACGCGTTCCCGATCGCCAGGCCTGAATCGTCGGCTGCAGGCATCGCGAATACATTTTTGAAAAAGGTCGAAGATTTCAGTTTCCCGTTCAAGACCGAATTGTGGAAAGTGCCGCCTGAGAGAAGCAGATTCTCTGCCGGGTTTTTAAAAGCCTGCGATTCGATCAGGTAATGCACGGTTTTTTCCAGATCATTCTGGGCGATGAAGGCTGCCAGTTGATGCTGAGAGTTGAGCGGCTCATTCTGCTGTCTGTAAGAACCGAAAGTGTAAAGGAACAGGTCTGTGAGAAACAGTGAATCATCTTTGACCCTGATGTATTCAGGATTAAAGGAAAACCCTTCCTTTTCCAGGAAGATGAAAGTCTCGCCTTTGTAAAATCCGGCTCCGTATGGAGCCAGTCCCATGGTCTTGCCTTCGTTGAATTCCACGTCATGCGGATGGTTGTGGCTGTTGAATCCCAGCCAGGCCGTAATCAGGGAATAGAATTCCCCTAGAGAATGGGGAAACACCATGCGGTTCAAAAGACTGACTCCTTTTTTTCCATGATAAAAACTGATGGTTTCCTCCTGCCCCCGGCTGCCGTGCAGCCAGTCCGCTTCAGTTACAGGATATCCTCCAAGCTCTGCTGATCCCCTGGCGTCTGAAACCATGATCAGGCAGTCGGCTAGGCCTGAGGTGTGGTAAACGGCTGCCGCATGTGAGAGATGATGATTGAAGAGGCGGGTGGGGATCTGACGGCTGCCAAGCTTGTAATCGAGCAGAAAACCGTCTCCGTCTCTCCTGGCGACTGATGGCAGATAAGCGCCGTAGTTTACGGCCATCCCGGCAATTTCTGCGGGGCTGATTCCGGATTTGGATAAAAGATAATGCAGTGATTTGTGAGCATCGCCTGAATCAAAAAAGTACTTGACCCTTGACATGCGTTCCCCAGCGACAGCGAAAACAAGTTTTCCGTCGCAAACTGCAGCTGCGGATGAGTTATGGGAGAAATTAAGGCCTATATGGTACATCGACTAAAAATTCTTCAAAAACGTTTCAATCTCCTTCAGCATGTCTGACGGTTTCTTGCCTGTCTGATCCTTAAACTCAGGATCAAGGCTGATCAGCTTCTGCACATGATCCTTGGCGGACAGGGCAAGCTGGAGATTGTTGGTGAGTTTTCCGGTGAGAAATTCAATGTTTACCAGATAGCAGAGAGCCTGGGAATAATTCGGATCAATGTCCAGGGCCTTGGCAAGCCCGGGGATCACAGATTTGGTGACAGTAGGAATGTCCCCTTTCTGCAGGCTTGTCTGATATTCTTTAAGGGCGAGCAGCAGTACTTCGCGTTTTTCAGTTTCCTGTGACTGGAAGAAACCTTTGAGCTGGTTCAGGTACTTTTCTGCGTCTGCATATTCTTCCCTCTGGATATAAAGGTCGATCACTGAAAGATAGGGTTTGCTCTTGAGCTGGGAATTGACATTTGTCTGAATGGCTTTTTTCAGATAAAGTTCCAGTTGCTGGAAATTATCTTTTTTCTGATAAAAATCCGTATAAAAGGAATAGCAGTTGAAATTTGTGAGTGGGAAGTTGACTGACTCATCCCTCAGAACTTCATCCACCATCGGTTTGGCGAGTGCGTAGTTGTTTAATAAGGAATAGACCTGGGCGATTTCACTTTTCAACTGATTGATGAAAGTCTTGTCTTCTCTGGTATGAGTGGCATAAGCCAGAGTTTTGTAAAGATAATCCAGGCTGACTGAATACTGGGACTGGGCTTTGTAGATGATCGCAATATAATAGCAGGATTTCATTTTCCTAGTGAGGTCCCTCCCCAGCACCATCACTTGATAGAACTTAGGCATGGCCGGAACAAAATCGCCGTCATCCAGTGCCTTTTTAGCTTCATTGAAGGTGGACTCTTCGGCAAATCCGGCGACAGTTTCCTCAGGAAGCTTCAGGTTTTCCTGAATGGATCCTTCCGCAGGGGAAGGATTTTTTTTGAGCGGCTTTTCTGATGGAATGTCGAACTTTGTGGTGACCTGGGCCGCAGGATTCGGTTCTATCTGGGGGATTTCAATTTTCTGAAGGGTTTTTTCGACATCCTGGACAGGAGTTTTGCTGGTCATCGATTTCAGAGGTATGTCATAGCGGGTCTTATTCTTATCAATGCTGATGGTGTTGGTGAATGTCGAATAATTTTTAGCTTTTACGGAAATTATCACAATTCCGTCGACATTTTTAAACTGGTAATTCCCGTTCAGGTCGCTGGTTGTTTTTCTGGCCATCACTGTGATTTCTGCGTTGGCGACTGATGTCAGCGCTGCCTCATCATAGATTTTTCCATAAAGAGTGGCTGCCGAAATCGACCCGGCAATGCAGAGAAAGGTGAGTAAGAGTTTTTTCATGGCTCGATTACCTCGCTGAGAATATGATCTGTGTGTTATCTGAAAAAAGCCCTGTTTTCGGCATAAAATCCTTTTTTACGAATAAATATTACCAGATTCAGCTATTTTTTTCCAACCAGGATCACTTTTTTATGAATATTCACCGTATCCGGATATTTTATCTCATCCTGACCTGAAATATCCAGATTGCATTTTAAGCTGCCCGGGATTAACATTAAAAGAGACTCATAACACTTCAAGATTCAAGGAGTAATTTCATTTATGGCTGAACAGATACAGAAAGTATCGCTGGAACTTCTTCAAAAACTTCCCAAGGTAGATCTCCACTGCCATCTGGACGGGTCGCTCAGACTTTCCACGATTCTGGAACTGGCCAAGGAAAATAATGTCAAACTGCCGACTTTCGATGAAGAAGGCATCCGCAAGATTGTCGTCAAGGAAGCTGACTGCACTTCACTGGTGGATTATCTCAAAGCCTTTGACATCACGCTGATGGTGATGCAGGAAAAGGATGCTCTGATCCGCACCGCATATGAGCTGGCCGAGGACGCAGCGAAAGAGAACATCCGCTACCTGGAAGTGCGCTATGCGCCGATCCTGCATCTGGAGCGGAACCTCAAGCTGACCGAGGTCGTGGAGTCAGTGATTGACGGCCTGCAGATGGCTGAAAAAAAATTCCAGATCAAGACCGGAGTGATTATCTGCGGCATCCGCCATATCAGTCCGGATTATTCGCTGAGACTTGCGGAACTCGCGCTGGCCTATAAAAACAAAGGCGTCGTAGGATTCGACCTGGCCGGCGCAGAGGCCGACTATCCTGCCAAACATCACAGGGAAGCCTTTGACCTGGTGCTCAAGAACAATGTCAACTGCACTGTGCACGCAGGAGAGGCCTATGGACCCGAGAGTATCAGCCAGGCCATCCATTACTGCGGCGCTCACAGGATCGGGCATGGGACCAGGCTCAAGGAAAACGGGGACCTGCTGAATTATGTGAACGACCACCGCATGCCGCTGGAAATCTGCCTGACTTCAAACATCCAGACCTCATCAGTCAAGAATTTCGCCGAGCATCCGCTCAGGTTTTACTATGACTACGGCCTGAGGGTCACAGTCAACACAGACAACCGGCTTGTTTCCAATACTACAGTGAGCCGTGAACTCTGGCTCGCTCACCAGCATTTCAAGTTCAACCTGTATGAGTTGATCCGTCTGATCAAAGCAGGCATCAAGAGCGCTTTCCTGCCATACAAGGATAAGCAGAAACTTTTCCGCTCGATGACGGATGAGATCAACAGGATACTCGGGGAAAATGTTACCGAAATCTAATGGAAAACAATGAAATCACTCTGCTGAAAAAGATCCTGACGATCAGGTCCCTGTCCGGCAATGAAGAGGAACTCTCAGCCTATCTATTCGACCAACTGAAAGCAGCTGGAATCGAATCCAGGCTGCAGCCTGTGTCAGGCAAATCCTCCAATCTGCTCGCCAGAGTTTCGCTTGGCCGGAAATACAGGCTCGTAATATCGGCACATCTGGACACTGAAACAGTTCAGGACCCGGCAAAATGGCAGTTCCCACCTTACGAAGCTCAGGAGATAAAGGGCCGCATCTATGGACGGGGCGCCAATGACACCAAAGGCTGCCTGGCAGCCTTTTTTTCAGGGCTGATCGAATCCAGGGAACTGGTGAAAACAGGGGAAGTGCTGCTTGCCTTGACGTGCAGGGAGGAAACCGATTCTGCCGGAGTCTATGCCCTGCAATCAGACGAATGGTTTCAGGGAATAGTGAATGGAGTGCTGGTTGGAGAGCCCTGTTTTGATGAGAAATACAAAGCGATTTTCAAGTCCTATCCCTCGATCTGGCTCGGCGGTACCGGCAGGCAGGAGATCCGGATCAGCGGAGATTTTCTGGAAATGCTGCAGGCTGCCTGTCTGATCGAGGGCGAGATGTCTGAAAAATACGATCCGATTCTGGGTTCCGGTTATTACAGGGTGCGCAGATGCCTGGGATCGAGAAACCAGACCAGCGGGAAATACTACTCCCTGAGAGGCGAACCGAGACACGGTTCAGGAGAGAAACTGTCCAGAAATCTGGCGGTCGACATGTTAAGGCTCGCATTCAAATACGAGGATATTTCCAGTTTCTGCGTTGAACCAAACCAGGCTGCGGATGGGAATTATTACTTATCTATACCTGAAACCGCCAGGTTCTGCCTGACTTCGGACGAACATCAGGCAGAGATCGGGATACTGTCCGAGAAACTCGGGTACACTCTCTCCGAGGGCAGCCCCTTTCCGCCTCCCGTAGAAAACTTTTTCATTGTAGACCGCAACAGCATCGCATCGGAAACCCAGTCGGATGTCGAGCAGGACCTGACCAAGAAAATCAAGCGGTTTGCAGCTCTACGCGTGGATTACCTGAAGCGGAATCCCCAGTTCCTGCGCGGCTGGCAGCAGCCTGTGAACAGCGAGTTTTCCCAGCTCGTGAACAGTTCGATCAGGGAAATCAACGGCCGCGTTCCAGTGGCGATCTACCGCATGGGTCCGTCGGACGCCAACGCCTTTTCCGCTGATTTCAAATGGGAGGCCGTGGTTTTTGGAACCTATGGGGCCAACATCCATTCGGATGACGAGTGGGTCTCTGCCGAGAGTGTGACTGAGGTCAAGGAAACCGTGAAGCGGATCATTCAAAAGCTCGAAGCTGGAGCTCAGCGCTGATTCCAGACATGACCCCGCCATACCTGCGGAAGCAGGTATCCATCCTTGAGGCATCTAAAGGAGTCCATTGACATGGATCTCAGGCAAACGCTTCTGCAAACCTTACTTGAAAATATCATTCAAATCGTTTTTATCGTAGCCCTGCCGTTTCTATGCAAAAAAACCTATAATCTTCACAAAAAAAAGGGTAAGAGCAAACCTGAAAAGAGACTGTTCCTGATTCTTCTCATCACAGATTGTTCGCTGCTCATGCTGATTTTTTATGCAATGGCTGGTTTGATCCTGGAAAAGATCAGTCCTGCTCCTGTAAAAATCGAATATACTGCAGAGATGCTTGTCTTTGAAGGTATAAGCGTAATCGATGATGAATATTATGGGATATTCACGGTCAATCAACCAGCCGGAGAAGTACATCTGCTTCTGAAAAAAGGGGAGACTTTCAGGGGTTTCACACTTAAAGACGTAGACTGGGTTAAGGCATGTATTGCAATGAAAAACGGCAAAGAAGCGGTGCTCGAACAAAAGATGCTGTCCCGGCTGTTTGAAAAGGATAAGATACTGGAATCATATAGAGGCAAGATCAATCTGATCTATGACGGCAACCTGTTCGATTTTTTCTCTTCCCAATTTCAACTGGGTGTACCTGTGTATCTGTCTCCTTGCCTTGAAAAACTGCACAAAAAGGTGATGTGCTATTCAATCTCCAGGCTGGATGCCATTTATACCATGCTCGAAGGCCTTGGCCTGGAATTCAGAATAAAGAATGATCAAGTCCTGATTTACAGGGAGAACAGCAACCTGATCTGGAAAAACAGTAAGTATATACCTGACCCGGAACTTGTATTGGATCATGAAATGGAGGTTATTTACCTCCCTGATGGTAGTTTGAAAAGTATTAAAACAGAAATGAGAAAAGTAAATAGAATTCCGGTGGAAATTTCCTATCAAGGTCTGACTGAGATTGACGGCAAACCGCGAATCATGCTGATGGTTGCGTTTAACACTGATACCGCCTTTATTCTGGCAGCTCCGGGGGACACAATCGAAACGTTCAAAGTAATCAGTTTTTCTGATCAGGAAATAGCACTGAAAAACCTAGAAACAAACGAAGAATTCTCCTCGCCCCTTCATTCCGGTAGAAGCCACGAAGATCAGGCTCCTGTCAATCTTCTTTCAGGGTTGACTGTGGGCTGTTCTCCAGACACCACCCAAACTTTTTTGACATACCTGGGAAACACGTATGTTGATGTCTTTGCGCCATATGATGTGCTTAACACACCGGTTCAACTGGAAAAAGGAATCTACAAATTTGACAGGCTGATAGAGGAATTCTGCAGAAAGAACGGCCTGAAGATGAGAAACGAGCAGGACTGCGTTCTGATCTGGAAACAGTAAATCGTTCCGCACAATTTGTAGCTCTGTTTCTTCTTACTTCTTCAGATCATGTCCACAGTAATATTCAATCGCTTCTTTCATGAAATCCGCCAGGTTTTTACCGTACTTTTCATAGAAAGCCCTGAATTCCGGATTGTCTGTGTACAGCTGCCCGAGCCCGCGATAGACTTCAGCCGGCGCAGGATAGAAGTTCTCGATCCAGGCGTGATGGCGGGCTATCAGCTTCTGGACTTCAGGGTCTGACGACTTGCGCCCCAGCAGCTTTCCCAGCAGTCTGGCGATCTCGCCTCCTTCAGTTTTGACTGCATTCCACTGCTCTTTAGACATTTTCCCGATCCTGCGCTTTGATTCCTGCACCAGCACAGGATCGTACTTTTCACGCACTTCCTTTTTGTAGCGCTCAATCTGTTCTTTTGAAAACCCTTCGTATAATTCTTCATCTTTAAGCATTTTCCGTTCTCCTTTCAGGTCTTTGATGGTACTGTCGACTGTAGCGAGGAGCTTTTTCAGCCTGGCGATCTTTTTCCCCAGAAGTTCCCTGTGATTTTCCAGGGCTCCGACTGGTTCGAATTCAGGATGATCAAGTATTTTCCGGATTTCCTTCAATTCGAATCCCAGTTCCCTGTAAAACAGGATCTGCTGCAGCCGCAAGAGCTTAGCCATTCCATACAGCCTGTAACCGGCCTCGGTTCGCGTATCCGGTTTTAACAGTCCGATCTGGTCATAGTGATGAAGCGTGCGCACACTCACATCAGCCATCTCAGCCAGCCTGTTCACTGTATACCCTTCCATATCTCCTCCCTTGAGATTGTAACAGTCAGGTTATTTCTTCCCGTCATTCCTGCGTAAGCAGGAATCCATCCGTTCCTGTGATTTAATTTGCCAAACTCAATTTACCAATTTAACTGTTACGACTCTTACATCCTGATTAAATCATAAGCTATGACGTTACGTCAGGGTCAAGAAATATTTTCGGATTTTTTCAGAACTATTTATTTGCAGTCATTTGAGGTAAAATATCAGCATAACAAACGACATGGTGGGTGATGAAAAAAGGCAGCGATAAATCCACTTTTCCCCGTGAAAAACTGGCACTTAAAGGCGCTGAGTACTTGTCTGATAAGGAATTACTCGCCATACTTCTGGGCAGCGGCACTGAAAAGCACGATGTTTTCAAGCTGGCTGATGAGATACTCAAGAAATTCGACTCAACAAAGGGCAAATTACGCTTGAAAGATCTTACAGAAATTGAAGGGATCGGCCAGGCCAAGGCTTCAATCATCATAGCTGCTTTGGAATTCTCCCGCCGCAGGATCAAGCCTGAAGGTCTGCAAATCAAATTCCCGACAGATGTTATGCCACTGATTGCGAATTTCGCTGACCGCAAGCAGGAGCATTTTCTCTGCATTTCAGTCAATGGTGCCAATGAAGTGATTGCTGTCAGGGTTGTAACCATCGGAATTGTGAATAAAACCCTGGTTCATCCCCGCGAAGTATTTGCTGATCCGATTGTTGATAGAGCCAGCTCTATCATAGTTGCACACAATCATCCTGCAGGCGGCTTGACGCCAAGCAGGGAAGATATCGATCTGACGCGCAAACTGAAAGATGCCGGTGAAATCCTTGGCATCAAGCTGCTGGATCACATCATTTTCAATCAGAAAGGGCATTACAGCTTTCTGGCTGACGGTAAGTTATGAGAATTGAGCTGGTCACACTGCTGTTCGATCAGGCGAGATGAGAATCAATGGATAGGGTGTTAATGGAGTTTTAATAATTTCAAAGGTATAATGGTAAAAAAGCTGGACCCTGAACTATGTTCAAATCAGAAAAAAAATGTCGGATTTTTCGTGTCTTTAATTAACACATGCTACAACCCTAATCCGAGTAAATGAATTCAAGGTGAGCAATGTCTGATAAGTTGAGTAAACTCCGAAGATTCTTTACCAAACATACCCATCAACCCTCAAATTTTAGTATGGACGAGCTATCCGGAAAGCTTCATGAAAGCTGAAGATTGGAAATTTTAGCTGGAGATGAAGCTGAGTAAAAACGGGAGATTTTATGTCTAATCACCAGGAACACGCGAATCTGATATGGCAGATAGCTGATTTATTGCGAGGTCCGTATCGACCGCCTCAATATGAAAGAGTTATGCTTCCATTGACTGTTCTACGCCGTTTTGACTGTGTATTAGCAGATTCTAAAGACAAAGTTTTAGCTGAATACAATCGCCGACAAGGGGGCAAATTAAACGAAGATGCCCTTGATGTTATATTGAATAAAGCGGCTGGGCAGCGATTTCATAACCGTTCTTCACTCACATTTTCAAAACTTAAAGGCGACCCGGATCATATTGACAAGCATTTGGTCAGTTACATCAAAGGCTTTTCAGCCAATGTGCGTAAGATATTTGAATTTTTCGAGTTTGAAGCAGAAATCGAAAGAATGCATGAGTCCAATATACTCTTCCTCGTGATTTCCAAATTCTGTGATGTAGATCTTCACCCAGACAAGGTCTTGAATGAGGACATGGGCTCGATTTTTGAAAACCTGATCCGCCGGTTCAATGAACTTGCCAATGAAACTGCAGGAGACCATTTTACTCCACGCGAAGTTATCCGGTTAATGGTGAACATCCTGTTTTATGAAGATGACGATCTGCTTTCAACCCCTGGAACAGTGCGCAAGCTGCTGGACCCGGCATGCGGTACAGGTGGTATGCTGGCAGAGGCTCAAAATTATATGCGCGAACACCAATCTGAAGCTCTCCTTTATGTTTATGGCCAGGATTACAACAAGAGAGCCTTTGCTACAGCAGCCTCCGACATGCTCTTGAAGCAGGTTGACCACAATGGCAGCGGCGAAAACATTCGTTTTGGAGATTCTTTAACTGAAGATAAGTTTTACGATGAAAAATTTGATTATTTCCTGACAAACCCGCCTTTCGGGGTTGACTGGAAAAAACAGCAAAAAGAGATAATGAATGAGCACGACAAACTTGGATATGGCGGCAGATTTGGCGCTGGTCTGCCGAGAGTGAATGATGGATCTTTGCTGTTCCTGCAACATATGATCAACAAGTTTGAACCAGTACTTCCCAAACAGCATAAACATGGTTCGCGTCTGGGCATAGTGTTCAGCGGCTCGCCGCTGTTTACCGGTGGAGCCGGTTCAGGAGAGAGTGACATCAGAAAATGGATAATCGAGAATGATTGGCTTGATTCTATAATAGCCTTGCCAGAGCAAATGTTTTATAACACTGGAATCGGCACTTATATCTGGATTGTCACAAATCGAAAGGAAAAGCGCCGTAAAGGGAAGATTCAGCTTATTGATGCTCGTGAGATTTTCTTACCGATGCGGAGAAGTCTGGGTGACAAGAGGAGAAAAATCGGGGAAGGCGTTGATGACGAACCTAATCAGATAGACGAAATTGTAAATTGCTACAGCAAATTCGTCGAATCTGAAAAATCGAAGATTTTTGATAATGCGGATTTCGGATATACACGTGTGACTATAGAGCGTCCATTACGGCTGAGATATCAAATGACACTTGAAGATAAAGCCCGTTTTCTGGATGCCTGTCCGCATCTGCTAGACGACATTCAGGCTATAGACAAGACTTTCGGACGCAAGCCTCAACTCGAATGGAACGAGATGAATGAAAAGATACTCGATTTGCTGCATGAGCGCCGCTCAAAATGGAAATCTGCAGAACTCAAACTCTTCCGCATTGTATTTACGCAGAAAGACCCAGAAGCGCAGAAAGTGCGGATGTTAAAAGGAAATTGTGAGTACGAGCCAGACCCGGATCTCAGGGATTTTGAAAACATCAAGCTCAAGGAAGATATCGACGAATACTTCAAAAGAGAAGTACTTCCTCATGTTCCGGATGCATGGATGGATCGTGAAAAAGACAAAATCGGGTATGAAATCAACTTCAACAGGTATTTTTATACATTTACTCCTCCAAGAGAGTTGAAAGATATCAATGGTGATCTAAAAAAAGCTGAAGAGGAAATCATGCGATTGCTTAAAGAGGTTGCTGTTTGAGGGACTTTTTTTATCTACCTCTTAAATATGTTTTATCTGTTACTAGTGGAGCAACACCAGCTAGCGCCAATGAGAGCTACTGGAATGGTGACATTCCTTGGGTAACACCTGAAGACATTAGCAATGTTAAAACAGGGTATCTACTTACCAACACTTCGAGAAAAATTTCTCTTGCTGGTTATAATAATTGTGGAGTAAATGTTTTACCTAAAAGTTCACTTGTTCTTACCAAGCGTGCACCTATTGGACAACTTGCGATTCTTGATATTGATGCTTGTTCAAATCAAGGATGTTTTATTTTAACTCCAAATAAGTCTATTGATCCTCGTTTTTATTACTACTTTCTTCTCGCAAACAAGGAAAAGCTTCAGTCATTAGGACGAGGATCAACTTTTTTAGAATTAAGTACTGATGAAATAAAAGCATTACAAGTTCCTAAACCAGAGTATTCTATACAAAATTCCATTGCGGATTACCTTGATAAAGAAACGTCTAAAATCGATGAATTAATAACTGCAAAAGAAAAACTGTTAGCCATACTTGAAGAAAAACGTCGTGCGCTTATTACTCAAACGGTTTTGAGGGGTATTAGCCGAGAAGTAAAGTTTAAAGATTCAGGAGTGAAATGGATAGGGAAAATTCCTGAGCACTGGAAAATTACTAAACTTAAAAGAATCCTTGATCGCATCGATTATGGTATTTCCGATCTTATTGGAGATGTTGGCAAAGTAGCTGTTTTAAGAATGGGTGATATTCAGAATATGGAGCTGGATTTTAAAAATGTTGGCTTCATTGACAGTGTTGATTCTTCATTATTACTAAATCCAGGGGACTTGGTTTTTAATCGTACGAATAGTCTAGATCAAATTGGAAAGGTTGCTATCTTTAGAGGTTTCGGTGATTTCCCTGTTTCATTATCCTCTTATCTTGTAAGACTTAGATGCAAAAAAGGTGTAAATCCTGAATTTGTTAATTATTTTCTTAATTCTACATACTCATTATCTTGGTCCCGATCTGAGGCTTTACCATCAATTGGCCAAGCAAATTTAAATCCAAATAAATATTCATCTCTACCTATAACCGTTCCTCCAATATCAGAACAATCAGTGATTGTTGATTACATTAAAAAAGAATTACTAAAACTTGATAGTATCTATAGATTAACGAAACAAACCACGATGCTTTTGAATGAAAGAAGGCTTTCCTTAATCAATGCCGTCGTTAAGGGTAGTAAGGAGGTAAGTAGCTTATGATGATCAAGCATTTGGAGATTACAAATTTTAGGACCTTTAAACATGCAGAATTTAACTTTGAACCCGGTATGAATTTAATCGTCGGAATTAACGGAGTGGGGAAAACGACGGTATTAGACGCTCTCCGATTTTGCATGCTAAAAATGTATCCCAAACTTACTGCTGCAAAAGAACAATTATCAATGCTCAGAACGAGTGATTATACTAATAACACTTCTATGTCCATGATCAAATGTGTTTTTAACTTTAAAAATGAAGATGTAAAATTTGTAAGATATAGAAATAGAATTGATTTGGAAAAATCAAGAAATAAAAAGGTGCACGGCGGGAGAGAATTCGATCGCACTGAAGAAACATCTTTACCTAAAACGTACACATATGAGAGCTTGAAAAATTCAACACGACAACCTATTGGGCTATTTTTTTCTATCAAACGGTCTTTACCAATGCATGGACTTTTTCTAACCACGAGACAAACTACAAAAGGTCCTGGAAGAGCATTTGATCAAGCATTTAATGATCGTTTTTTGCAACTCGGGGATTTTGCTCAGTGGATGATAACACAAGAAAAGTTAGGGAAAGAAGATCCTACTGCTAAAAGGCACGTTAAATCCTTATGCATTGCTGCTGAAAGATTCATGCCTGGTTTTTCTAATTTACATGCTGTATCACAACCTAAACCAAGCTTGTTTATTAATAAACTGGGTACTACGCTTAATGTACTTCAACTTTCTGATGGAGAGCGGGGTATGCTAGCATTGGTTCTTGAAATTGCTAAAAGATTATCTCAGGCTAATCCGACAATGAGGGACCCTTTAAAAAATGGAAAAGGTATTGTATTAATTGATGAAATAGACTTACACTTACATCCCAAATGGCAACGAACAGTAGTTCACCAGCTGACTGAAACTTTTCCAAAAATTCAATTTATTGCTACTACGCACTCCCCACAAGTTATTTCTGAAGTAAAACCTGAGCAAGTTATTCTTATGCCGCCATCTTCAAAATTACCTGGAAGATCGTATGGTTTAGATTCTAATTCGATTTTGCGCAAAATCTTTGATACTGAGGAAAGACCATTTCTTGCTTCTGAAGCCATTCACATGGTGGATAAATTAATTAATAAAGTAGAATTTAGTAAAGCTAGGAAAAAAATTAAAATCTATCAACAAATGGGATTAGATTTACCCGAATGGGCGATTTTCGAGACGCGAATGACTCGTATGGAGAAATACGCAGATGAAATACATCCAAAAAAAAGGCCCACCAGGTAATTACATCGCTTGGGTCAAGAGTGTCCGTAACACATTAAATGAAAATTATGGTTGTCTCCGAAATCCAGAAAAAAATGATCTCCATAAAAAATTGTTGGAAGAACAGGGCTGGTTGTGTGCATATACAATGAAAAAAATAGATTTAAGCAATTCTCATATAGAACATATCAAGCCTGAGTGTATTTGCCGCAAAGAAGCGAAGGGCTCAGATTTAAATTATCGAAATATGGTTGCATGTTTTCCCGATAAAGGGATGAAGTCTAAATATCGATATGGTGCACAAGCAAAGGGTAAATGGTGGAAAAATGGAGGAGCAGATTTTGTATCGCCGTTAGATAATAACTGTGAAAAATATTTTAGGTTTGATATTGAAGGTCACGTTATTCCAATAGGGAGAAAAGCTGTTGTCACAATAGGTGTACTTCTGCTGAATCACGAGAGCTTAGCAGAAGATAGAATGGGGGTTATTAATGATTGGATAAATGGTAATACTAAACTAACGAAATCTAAAACTAAACATTATATTAAAACAATCTGTGATCGTAATCCTGATGGAAGTTATACGGAGTTCTGCATAGCAATTAAATGGGCTTTAATTGAATATGCTAAACAGCTGGAAAAACTTGCAAAGAAGAGCAAATACTGTAAAAAAGGTATTCATTGAATCAAACGTTGAAAGAAGCCTCATTCGAATTTGTCATTGAACTTTGTTTGCTGTCAAACAAGTTTGATAAGATTTTACCCGACACATTCAACAAAGAAGTAGCGCTTTTTCCTGATGTAATCATCGATTTTATTCGCAAAACACAACCTAAAGAGTGGACTAAGTTAGAAGCACTCCATGGAGACCAAACAAGCGAACAGATCATTGGAGATTTGTGCAAATGGATGGATACTTACGGCTCGCTTTCCACTTTAAGACATGGGTTCAAATGTTACGGTAAGACCCTTCGTGTAGCTTTTTTTAAGGCTGCACATGAAATGAATCCTGAGCTTGAAAAAGGCTATGATGCCAATATTCTCGGTATCACTCGGCAATTGCATTATTCAACTCGATCTGAAAACTCAATTGATGTCGTGATTAGCCTGAATGGTATTCCAATCATCACAGTTGAATTGAAAAATCCTCTCACAGGACAGACTGTGGACAATGCCATTCAGCAATATAGAAAAGACCGTGATCCGCGTGATGCAATTTTCGATTTTAAACGCCGCACTCTTGTCCACTTTGCTGTGGATACGGAAGAAGTTTACATGACTACAAGATTAACAGGACTTTCTACCCGCTTCCTACCTTTCAATAAAGGCTGTGACGGCGGAGCGGGAAACCCTTGTGACCCTGAAGGCCGTAATTACCGGACAGCTTACTTGTGGGAAGAAATTTTGCAACGGGACAGTCTGCTCGACATGCTGGCTAAGTTTCTCCATCTTCAAGTTGAAGAAATCCGCACCGACGAAGGGCAAAAGATAAAAAAAGAATCGATGATTTTTCCCCGTTATCACCAGCTTCAAGCAGTAAGAACCATTGTTGACACAGCACGCAGCGAAGGCGTTGGAAATAATTATCTGATTGAGCACTCCGCAGGCAGCGGAAAAAGCAATACCATTGCCTGGCTTTCCCACAGACTCGCTTCACTGCATGATGCGGGAGATAAACGCGTTTTTGATTCCGTGATCGTTGTCACGGACAGGATAGTGCTTGATCAGCAATTGCAGGATGCAATTTACCAGTTCGAACACAAGCGAGGTGTAGTGCAGAGGATTGAAGAAAGCTCTCAACAGCTTGCGGAAGCTCTTGAATCTGCAGTACCCATCATCATTACCACTTTACAAAAATTTCCTTTCGTTTCCAAGCAGTTGCTCAAATTGGCTGAAAAGCGTGGAACTTCCAGTTCCGGGACTTTACCGACAAGACGATGCGCAGTGATCGTCGATGAAGCTCACAGTTCGCAGGGAGGCGAAACTGCTACTGATCTGAAAGAAGTGCTTGGTGGTGAGGACCTGTTAAAAAAGGCTAAATTGCAGGCAATTGAAGAAGGAAATTCGAATATGGAGGAACTTTACCGGAGCATGGCAAAGAGGGGAAGGCAGGCAAACTTGAGCTTTTTTGCCTTTACTGCGACACCAAAGCATAAGACGCTTGCGGTTTTCGGACGTGGCGGAGAACCCTTTCATCGCTACACCATGCGGCAGGCAATCGAAGAAAAGTTCATTCTTGATGTTCTTAAGTATTACACAACGTACAAAACATATTACAAACTACTAAAATCATGCCAGGGTGACCCGAATGTTGAGAGAAAAAAGGGTGCGAAAGCTTTAGCCAGATTCTTTAAATTGCACCCCCATAATATTTCCCAGAAAACCGAAGTGATGATTGAACACTTCCAAGCATCAACAAGGCATAAAATCGGTGGCCATGCCAAAGCAATGGTAGTGACAGGATCACGTCTTGAAGCAGTGCGCTACAAATTGAGCTTTGATAAATACATCAAGAAGAAAGGCTACTCTATAAAGACATTGGTAGCGTTTTCAGGCACAGTCATTGACGATAAAATTTCCAAAGTGACTTATACTGAAGTCGGTATGAATAACGGACTCGGTGAAAAAGAACTGCCTGATAAATTCGCATCTTCAGAGTATCAGGTGCTCCTAGTAGCCGAAAAATACCAAACAGGGTTTGACCAGCCGCTGCTGCATACGATGTACGTTGACAAAAGGCTTGCCGGTATTCAAGCTGTGCAAACTCTTTCCCGTCTGAACAGAATCCATCCTCTAAAAGAAGACGTTTTTGTGCTTGATTTTATGAATGACAGGGATGAAATCCGTGAAGCTTTCAAGGCTTATTATGAAGGCTCTGAGATGGGAGAACAAGTTGATCCAGCGCAAATGTATAAAATCAAAACCGAGCTTGAGTCATCCGGTATTTTTTTGAATGAAGAAGTGCTGAGATTTTGCGAGATTTACTTCAAGCCTAAGCAGAAACAGAGTCCCGCTGATCACAAGTTGTTAAATGCCGCGCTTGATCCTGCAGTCTCAAGATTTTCCTGCTTACAGAAGAAGAATGAAGATGAAGCGGAACTTTGGCGAGGCAATTTGCTGGCATTTCGAAACCTGTATAGTTTTTTAAGTCAAGTAATACCCTATCAGGATTCTGATCTTGAAAAGCTTTATGTTTTCCTCCGCCACCTCGCTACGAAACTCCCAAAACGTAGGAGAGGACCGAATTATAATTTCGATGATGATGTGAAACTAGAATATTACCGTTTACAGAAGATCAGCGAAGGTTCAATCAGCTTGAAGGAAGGTTCCGGCAAACCTCTTTACGGCCCCACCGAAGTAGGCAGCGGCTCAGTCCATGAAGAAACAGTAGCTTTAGCAGTACTTGTTGATATTATTAATGAAAGATTTGGCACTGATTTCAACCAGGCAGATCAGTTGTTTTTTGATCAAATCATTGAAACCGCAGTATCAGACGAGAAACTAAAGCAAGCAGCAGCAGTTAATCCAAGCGATAAGTTTGAGCTGGTTTTCAAGACGCTGCTTGAAGCCCTGTTTGTTGAGCGCATGGACCAAAACGAAGAGATCTTTGCACGGTTCATGAATGATATGACTTTTCAGAAAACAATAACCAGTCTGCTCGCAAATGAAGCTTATAAAAAGATCAGAAAAGATTCTGCTTCGTTGAAAAATATGGATCTTGAAAAGCGAGGAAGTAATGGGTAAAGCAAAGTATTGGTATGGATTCCAGGCGATCAATCCACTAGGGAATATTGTGGTTCGCGGGCCTTTTGACACAAGTGATGAAGCTCAATCTGATCGTAGTGATTCAAAATACTTGGACTGTCGTGTATCGATTGTACTTGTAGCGGAAACAGAAAAAGAAGCATTGGATAAAATTGAAAAGTTTATTTAACCCATGAAAACCAAGGAAAACCTGAAAGAAATTATAGAAAAAAGCGGGAACTCTTTTCATTTTCAGGTAATGAAATTTCTTAGAGAAAAAGAATGGAAAGTCTTAGTCAGCCCCTACTATCTCGATTGCTATTCAGAAAAACCACGGGAAGTTGATATAATCGCTGAAAAATCATTTAAAATGCTCAATAGGTATAAAGAAGTAAAGGGAATTGTCAATTTAAGGTTGATTATTGAATGTAAGTATATCGATAAAAACCTCGTGTTCTGGACTGATGTAAAAGACCATGTTAATGCCATTAAGCTAGTTGAGCATGTAGCAGGAATAAAAGCCCCAGATAGAAATACCTACTATTCAAAACATCATTATCTTTCAGATTGCTCTGTAGGGAAACTGTTTTCAGGGGAAAAGCCAGATGGATCTGAAAGAGAACCTTTTTTCACTGCAATCACTCAATGCATTAATTCTTTGATTTTTTTCAGGAGCATCCAAAGACAAGGAAAAGCTATTTTTGAAAAAGAAAAAGAGCATTATCCAATTTTGCATACTCTCCAGTATCCTTTGATTGTCTGTAAAAACTTTAACTCGATGTTTCAATTTGCTCCAAGTGAAGATAATGAACCTGAAAAAATCGAACGATTCTTTCAATTCGAAGTGAATTATGCTTTTAAAGATAACGAATGTTTTTCGAAAGAGTATTTTATCATTGATGTTGTTGATTTTACTCACTTTGAAGAGTTCCTTGATGATATTGAGGAGAAAGACATTGAAAATGCTTTAAGAACGAAATACATGGGATAGTTTGGATGTAAAGTGTTGATAAAAGGAGGGGAGTAATGTCAGGGAATAATGATCTGAAGAGTTTCCTTTGAAATCAGATCAAACTGAAAAAGAAAAGGTCGTGAGTATAGGAACCCGAAAGTTCTCACGGCACGGGGCCGAGTTTAGCTCACGACAATTTAATTATACCATAAATCCTGAGAGGATGATTCGAAAGACCAGTGGCCCAGTGTATTGGAAGGAAAAGAGTTAGTTTTTATTAAGTAGGATAATAAGAGGCATGATATGACAGAAAAAACGAAAATCAGAAATCAGAAGCTGCTCTATCATCTCACGGCATTGAAAAATCTGCCTGCAATTGCTGAACATGGCTTGTTGCCTCGATCTGAAGTTATCAGGCTTGGTTTGAAGTATTGTGATATTGCAGATCAGGAGATAATTCAGAAAAGGACAGCTTACAAACTTGATGATTTCCTGCCCTTTCATTTTTTCGCAAAAAATCCTTTTCAGGGTGCTGTCATCAAAGCTCATCCTGATACGGAATTCATTCTGATCACTATCCGCAGAGGACATGCAAAAAAGAATGGTTTCAAAATCCTTGTCAAACACCCGCTATCAGGGCAATTTTTTGATGAACCTGAAATACTGGATTATGCTGAAGGTATGGAGCAGATTGATTGGGACGCCATGGAAACACGGGATTATCGCGCTGAACATTGCAAACAAGTCTGCATGGCTGAATGCTTATCGCCAGGCGTAATAACAATCCGCGATTTTTTTTGCATCTATGTCAGAACACCTGAAACCATGAAGAAAATTGTCAAGTATTTAAACTCCAAGAATCTGTACTCACCGAAAATCGATGTGTTATCGGAGATGTTTGTGAGGACGGGTGAACAATGATTATTTATAAACAAGGCGATATTCTCCTGGAAAAGGCTGAAGCTCTTGTCAATACTGTCAATTGCGAAGGCTATATGGGCAAGGGAATTGCCTATAAATTCAAGTGTAAATTCCCTGAAAACAATGCTGATTATCAGAAGGCCTGCAAAAGCAAAGCTCTTGCCATCGGTAAATTGCATTATTTCAAAGAAAACGGGCAATGGATCATCAATTTTCCCACTAAAGATAAATGGAGAGAAGATTCCAGGCTCGAATATATTGAAAAAGGTATGGCTGAACTCATCAAGCTGATCCGGGAACTGGGAATCAAGTCCATCGCCATTCCGCCGCTCGGTTGCGGCAATGGCGGCTTAAATTGGAATGATGTTTTGAAGATAGTCTCAAAACATATCAAACCGCTTTTGGAAGAAGTGGATTTTGTTGTTTATGAACCTTTTTTGACGGAAAGCTTTATGAATGGAAAAGATACTGTTTCTGAAGCACCGAAGCTGACAATTTCCCATTATTTCCTGATCCTGATCAAGTCAAGACTCAAGAAGTTCAATAAAACCAGGCTTCAGAAAGCCGCTTTTTTCATGAATTACTTTTCTAAGCAGGACTTTTTCAAATTTGACGGTTATTTGTACGGTCCTTATGCCCATTCCATTGAGATTCTTGCCAAGCAGATCAAGGAATACCAGGAATATTACAAAATCAAGTCATCTGAAGCGGCCAAGAATCTTAAAGCCACTCTGATCAGCAACCAGACGCATGGAAAAATGGAATTCTTTGAACCTTTTATCGTAAAGGCCGCAGATTTAGTGGACTCGTTAACTGCTGAGCACGATCTGGAACTCTATTCCAGCATTTGCTATCTGGTCAACAAATCCAAGTCGGCATCAGCCAAAGAGATTTTTGATTCCCTGCAGAAATGGTCCCCGGAAAAAGCCGGAAAATTTTCCAGGCAGGATGTGGAAGCGGCAATCAATGTATTAGCAGACAAAGGCATCTTGACAGCAGAACTCATGACTGTGTCTGTGCCGGAGCAGTTTATGCTGAAGGCAATGTAATGAGCAGAACAGAATCGCGGATTTTCTTCTGCAGGTATGTTCTAAGGGGTACATGTTGATAATTGCAGCTCAGATAAGTGAGTTGGGAGAAATGTGAATGCGTATGTAACAGGGTGTAGCGGAATGATGTTATTTGGTTGCATTGCAATGGCATGTGTATGTAGCGGGATGTAATGATCAGA
This sequence comes from Candidatus Wallbacteria bacterium, assembly GCA_028687545.1. Classification (NCBI taxonomy): domain Bacteria; phylum Candidatus Walliibacteriota; species Candidatus Wallbacteria bacterium. Next base: position 7,627 of record JAQTZZ010000011.1, on the reverse strand, counting down.
GAGCGGATGAGCATTGATTGAGAGGATATAGCAATTAGAGACACGGGATGGGAGAAGAAACAGGAATCCAAGATCAGAAGATTAAACCCACAGGGTAAGGGAAAATCCGGCGAAGGAACAATTACAATGAAGTCAAAAATCGTCAACATCATTAAGCAGGGAGAGGGCTTGCAGGTTGAGTTCAAGGAATGCAAAAACTCCCTCAGCAGGGATGTTTATGAGACTGTCTGCGCATTTGCCAATCGGAATGGCGGGCATTTGCTGCTTGGCGTGAAAGATAACGGCACTGTTATCGGCGTTTCGAGCGAACACAGCAGGAAAATCGCTGCTGATCTTGTCACTGCCCTGAACAATCCTCAGAAATTCAATCCTCCGTTGCATCTCACCCCCGAGATCGTTGAAATTGATGGGAAGATTGCACTGGGGAACAGTACCGGGGCTATACATTTGACAAAGTTACAGTCACAAAGTCAAGAACCTTGCCACGAGTAAGCCTGGATTTAATATTCTTGCAGAGATATGTGTGAGAAAATAGGGAGTCAAGATGAAAAACAAAAGCATCAAAGCAATAATGCCCCAAGCTCTGGTGAATGACATCAGGAGCCTGATCGAAAACGCCCGCGGAACTGTCGCCAGTGCCGTCAATTTCACCCTGACCATGCTATACTGGAAGATCGGAAAAAGGATCCGGGATGAAATTCTATGCAGTAAGCGGGCTGCTTACGGCGAACAGATCATAATGACACTGAGCGCGAAGCTGCAAATTGATTATGGAGACGGTTTCTCCAAACCCAATCTGTCCCGAATGCTGCGGTTTTCAGAACAGTTCGCTGATCTTCAAATTGTTTCGACACTGTCGAAACAATTGAGTTGGAGCCATTTCGTGCTCTTGATTCCGATGGAAGATGATCTGAAACGAGAGTTCTACGCAGAGATGTGCCGCGTCGAGTGTTGGAGCGTGCGGACTCTGCGGCAGAAAATTGACTCAATGCTTTTTGAACGCACGGCAATCTCTAAAAAACCTGAAGAATTGATTAAAAAGGAACTGGCAGACTTGCGGGAAACAGGCAAAGTTTCGCCTGATCTTGTTTTCAGGGACCCTTATGTACTTGATTTCCTGAACCTGAAGGACACGTTCAGCGAGAGTGATCTGGAATCCGCCATTCTGCATGAACTTGAGCATTTTCTTCTGGAACTCGGGTCAGGATTCGCGTTTGTGTCCAGACAGATGCGGATGACAATCGACGGCGAAGATCACAGCCTGGATCTGCTCTTCTTCCACAGGCAGCTTAAACGACTGGTTGCAATTGAACTGAAACTGGGTAAGTTCAAGGCTGCCTATAAGGGGCAGATGGAGCTCTATCTCCGCTGGCTAGAAAAACATTCAATGACTGAGGGCGAGGATACCCCGCTGGGCCTGATTCTCTGTTCTGAAGGTTCCAGGGAAACGGTTGAACTTCTTCAACTCAACAGGGCAGGCATCAGGGTCGCTGAGTACCTGACAGAGCTTCCACCAAAGAAAGAGCTGGAAAAGAAGTTGCATGCGGTCATTGCAGCTGCAAGAGCACAATTAGAGAACAGACAACCGGAGTGATATGTTTATTCGAATCGTGTTCCGTTGATTTTCCACAAGGCTTGTGGAGAATCTCAAAACAGGGAGAAATTCGTCGAAGGAACAAATTTAATGAAGTCTAAAATCGCTTCAATTATCAAGCAGGGCGAAGGCTTGCAGGTTGAGTTCAAGGAATGCAGGAACTCACTCAGCAGAGATGTTTATGAAACTGTCTGCGCATTTTCCAATCGGAATGGCGGGCATTTGCTGCTTGGCGTGAAAGATAACGGAACTGTCGTTGGTGTTTCGAGCGAACTCTGCAGGAAAATCGCGGCAGATCTTGTCACTGCCCTGAACAATCCACAGAAATTCAATCCTCCGCTGCATCTCACCCCCGAGATCGTTGAAATTGAAGGTAAGATTGTGATTGTCGTTCATGTGCCGGAAAGTCCGCAGGTGCATAGCCTCGGAGGTCGTATTTACGACCGCAACGGGGACTCGGACTTTGACATTACCAGATACACGGAACGGGTTGCTACTCTTTACCTGAGAAAGCAGAAAATCCACACTGAAAACACGGTTTATCCTTTCGCGGAACTGACAGATCTCCGCCCGGAAATCATCCACCGCGTCCGGATGATGGCTGCAAACAGACAGGAAACCCCTCATGCATGGTCGCAGATGGGAGACGAAGAACTTTTGCGCAGTGCAGGATTGTACAGGAAGGACATCCAGACAGGACAGGAAGGACTCACTCTTGCCGCAGTTCTTCTGTTCGGCAAAGACCAGACCATTATCGCTGCGTGCCCTCATCACAGAACCGATGCGCTTCTTCGCAGAATCAACCTTGACCGCTATGACGACCGCGATGACATCCGCACTAATCTCATAGACAGCTATGAACGGCTGATGGCCTTTACAGCCAAACATTTGAATGATCCTTTTTTCCTGGAAGGCCAGATCCGGATCAGCCTGAGAGATAAAATTTTCCGCGAAGCTGTGGTGAACAGCCTGATCCACCGCGAATACGCCAATGCCTTTGTCGCCAAGATGATTATCGAAAAAAGCCGGGTTGTTTTCGAAAATGCCAGTATTGCGCATGATTCAGGCCCGATCAATCCCGACAGCTTTGTGCCGCATCCGAAAAATCCGGTTATCGCTAAGGTATTCCGGGAAATCGGGCTTGCCGACGAACTTGGTTCGGGCGTGCGCAACCTTTATCATTATTCCAGGATCTATGCCCACAAAGACCCTGTATTGACCGAAGGCGATGTGTTCATGACCTGCATTGCACTGCCAGCGCAATCACAAAATCAAAATCTTTCCCTGGCTACCGGGGAAGCTACCGGACAAGTCACCGGACAAGTCGCCGGACAAGTCGAACCCTGGATTGTCAAAGTCCTGACTGCCTGTCAGGGAAAAGCCTTGAAAAGCAGTGAGATCCAGAAAGTGACCGGCATCAAGCACCGTGAAACTTTCCAGCGGAATTACCTGGATCTGCTGCTGAAAGAAGGCTGGCTGGAACGCACTATCCCGGACAAACCGCAAAGCAGGTTGCAGAAGTATCGGTTAACTGCTAAAGCCGAAGCATTCCTGACTGAAATCCGGATGAGGTGAAAAAAATTAAGAGTATTTAAGAATAAATTGCATGAAGTCAGCTTGGTTAAAGGAGCATGATAACCAATTTGTCACAAGGCTTGTGATGTTTTGAAATCAGAGCGGATGGATGAGAGACTCTAACAAAAGTAATTGTAAGAGTCTCTTCACTGCTTGCGCAGGAATGACGGGAGTGGGAGCATTGCTGTTAAGTTTGAAAAGAATCACAGTTTGGATACGAGCTGCTTGAAATACTCTCCGCGGGCTTCAAAGTTCTGGAACTGATCGAAGCTTGAGCAGCCTGGCGAGAGCAGGATGAAGTCCCCCCGCTCAGCAAGTTCCATGGCCAGCACCAGGGCTTCGTCCATGGTTTTGAGCAGGTGCGAATCACAGATTTTATTGAAAAAATCATGAAAACGGACGCCTGCTTCGCCGAACAGGATCGCGCTCTTCAGTTTCGAGGCGGAAATCTCCGACAGAGGTTCAAGAGGAGTCAGTTTGTCCCTGCCTCCTGCGAGCAGGATCACGTTCCTGCCGCCTGGAAAACTCTCCAGAGCTTTGACCATTGAATCAATGGTGGTGGATTTCGAGTCATTCACAAGTGTGATTCCCCTGATGACCTTGACTGTTTCCAGCCTGTGTTCGAGCGGCTGGAAGGATTTCACCGCTTCATGGCAGATTTCAGCCGTGATTCCCAGGTCCAGGGCAACCCCCAGGGCTGCCATCACATTCAGCAGATTATGCCTGCCGAGCAGCTGAATCCCGCGTGAGCTGAAAAGTTTTTTCCCTCCGGCTGTGAAATTGTGATTCTGCCAGGAGATTCTCCCACTGTTAAAGCCGAACGAGATTCTGCGGCCGCGATGCTGCAACAGATACTGGGCCAGGATTTCACTGTCGTCGGGGTGTACCAGCAGATCCGTCTGATCCTGATTCGTGAAGCTTTTCGCCTTGGCAGCCAGATATTTATCAAGAGTCCCGTGATGTTCCAGGTGATTCGGACTGAGATTCAGAAACACAGCCGCTGCCGGCTTGAAAAATTCCGTATATTCCAGCTCATACGAAGAAGTCTCAATCACAAAGTAATCACGATCAGATTCCTGCTGGAATACTTCGCAGATCGGAATCCCGATGTTTCCGCCTACTGAAACCTGCAGCCCGGCGTGGCGGAGAATGTGGTGGATCAGGGCGGTTGTGGTTGACTTCCCGTTGCTGCCTGTGACTGAGATGAATTTCTTCTCAGGGAAAAAGCGGTAGACGAACTCGATATCGCTGAGTATGGGGATTTTCCGCGCAGCCAGTTCAGCCATTACAACAGAATGTGGCGGGAATCCCGGCGAGATCAGCACGAGACCCGTATCCTGCCAGACTTTTTCAGTGTGACCGCCGAATTCGGCTGCAATTCCCAGGGGGCTGATCTTCGGATAAAACTGATTCTGCAGAGCAGGCTTCAGCTCTGAAATGAAGATGTTTTTGTATCCCCTGGAATGCAGAAACTGGGCTGCTCCATAATTGGACAGGCCGAGCCCCAGCAGCGTGATCTTGGTGTTTTTGTCAGGTATCTTGATCATTTCAGGATATTCAGTCCGATCAGGCTGAATCCGAACAAAATCAGGATAAAGGTGACCAGCCAGAATCTTAAGACTATTTTCGGTTCAGCCCAGCCCAGCAGTTCAAAGTGATGATGCAGAGGAGCCATCTTGAAAACCCTTTTTCCGCGCAGTTTGAATGATCCGACCTGGATGATCACAGAGAGGGCTTCGATCACGAAGATGCCTCCGATGATGATGAGCAGCAGTTCACCCTTGACCAGAACGGCCAGTCCGCCGATGATGCTCCCGAGCGCCAGGGACCCGGTGTCCCCCATGAAAATCTGGGCTGGATAGGAATTGTACCAGAGGAAACCCAGACTGGCACCCAGGATGGCTGCCGCCACTACAAGCAGTTCTCCAGCGTTCAGAATATGCGGGATTTTGAGATAGGCAGAGTAGATGGCGTTTCCGCTCAGGTAGGCCAGCACTCCATAACTGAGCACTGTGATCCCTGAACATCCCATGGCCAGTCCGTCCAGCCCGTCTGTCAGATTCACGGCATTGGACGCTGCAGTGATCACGATCACCACAAAGACAAAATAGAACCAGCCCAGGTCAATTTCGTGGATGAAACCAGGGATGTACAGAGTCGGTTTTATCAGATTGCAGTGGATGATGTAATTCACGAACAGAAGCGAGATTGCAATCTGGCAGAGAAATTTAGCACGGGCTGTGATCCCCTTCGAGGAATACTTGTAATACTTTTCCAGGTCGTCGACCAGGCCGAGCAGGGCCATTGGTATATACAGAATGAACAGGGAGAGAGTGATGTTGTTGAGGTTGGCCCAGAAAAACGATGAAAGTATCACTGCGATGTTGACGCCGAGCCCGCCCATGCTGGGAGTACCTTTTTTATTGATGAGATGAGACTTCGGCCCATCGTCGCGGATCGGCTGGGAGAGCTGGCGGGCTTTCATCTTGTTGATCAGGGCAGGAGTCAGGACCAGGGTAATGATGAACGATGTCAGCAGGGCGAACACGCTTCTGATGATAATAAAGCTGAAAGTCGTGTCGCCAAAGTAATTTTTGATCAGGTAGTAAAACACAGTTCGATTAATCTTTCCAGTTTTAGTTTTCTTGATGCTTTCAGGAGTACGACATCGCCCGGCCTGAGAATCTCTCTTAAATTATCGGCAAGTTCAGTCAGATTGTTGAAATGAAGGGACTGAAACTTTTTCCCTCTGCCTGCTTCTCTGCAGATCAGCTGGGCATTTTCTCCCAGTGTGAACAGGAATTCAGGAGAATATTTTTTTCTGATCAGTTCACCAAGGCGGGAGTGGTATGCGGCTCCCCTTGATCCCAGTTCGAGCATGTCGCCCAGGATGAAGATCTTTCTCCCGTTCAGGAGTACAGCCCGTTTCAGGGCTGTTTCCATGCTGACCGGGTTGGCGTTGTAGCAATCATTGATTACTGTGACTCCTTTGAAATCCTTGATTTCAAAGCGTCCAGGGATAACCGGCGGGGAGAGGAGCAGTTCCTGGCAGACTTGTTCCGGTACATCCAGTTTTCTGGCAAGCAGTATGGCCGGCACATAGTTTGAGATTGTTTCACGGAGATTCTCAGGGAATTCGTAGGTTTCCTCGATGTCAGGAATCAACAGCTTCTTCCGGAGAGCATAGCGGTAGAAAATTACGCTGCCTGGATAATCAGCGGGGAAGTTTTTTCTCAACAGGGGGAATCTCGCATTGATCAGGGCCAGAGTGTTGAGATTCGCATTGGAGAGCAACTCCAGCTTGGCTTTTGCAATGCCTGAGAGATTCTGGAAAAATTCCAGATGCACTGGCCCGATGTTTCCGATGATCGCATAATCCGGCCTGACCTGCCGGACGATCTGGGCTATTTCACCGGCGTGATTCATGCCGATCTCAAGTACAGCCAGCTGGTGTTCATCCCTGATGCTGAAGACGCTCAAGGGTAGACCGACATTGTTGTTGAAATTCCCGGTTGATTTCAGAATCCGGTACTTTCTGGAAAGCAGTGCGGATAAAAATTCCTTGATCGTGGTCTTGCCGAAACTTCCAGTGACCATGATTACAGGCATTTTTTGCCTCTCCAGGATGAATGAGGCTATTTTTAAAAGAAAGGTCCTGGTGTCAGGTGTAGAGAGAACGCTGTTGCAGCAGGGCGGATAAGACTGCTTTGTTCCTGATACTACAAGTGCTTTGGCACCGGAGCGGCAGGCTGCTTCTGCAAATGAGAATCCGTCATGGTTTTCGCCGGTGAGACAGACGAAAATATCACCTTCACGCACGTTTCTGCTGTCTGTGGTGATGCCTGTGAAAGTGCCATGCCGGTTTCCTCTGATCAGCGAACACTCCGGAACAGCATTCAGAATTTCTTCGGTACTCAGTATCAAAAAAACCATCCTGAGAAATTTGGTTGATTTTATCGATTTTTGAGATTCGAGTCAAGGAGATTTTTCGGAGTGTTACGGATGCCCTCAGTTGCTATTTATGAGGCTGCTTCTATATAATGAATCCATCATCACTACATTAGGAGCCAGCATGAAAAGCATCATCGGCAGGGAGCAGTTCCTGAAACTCGTGCCTGACGGCGCTACCATCATGGTGGGCGGATTCCTGGCCGTGGGAACGCCCGAGAAACTGATTGACCTCGTTCTTACTACAGACAAGAAGAATTTCACCATCATCTGCAATGATACCGCTTTCCCTGATAGAGGTGTCGGCAAGTGGATCGTAGCCAAGAAAGTGAAGAAAGTGCTTACCTCGCATATCGGCACCAACCCGGAGACAGGCCGCCAGTTCAATGCCAAGGAAATTGTCGTGGAGCTCAATCCGCAGGGGACCCTGGCCGAGCGCATCAGAGCCTACGGAGCAGGCCTGGGCGGAGTGCTTACTCCAACCGGGCGCGGCACCGCGGTTGAAGAGGG